>NZ_JAZNIB010000176.1:0-11598 GCF_045577275.1 Methanobrevibacter sp. | reverse complement strand
ATATGATCTTTGATGTAGTCTTCACCTTCAAGAACTATGTCGTTCAGCTTCAATGCCAAACTTTTCATGGATTCAACATATATTGACTGGTCATCTGTATAAATGGTTTTCAAAGCTTCCTTTTCTATTGGAATTCCTATTAGGATGCTGTTTGGATACTCTTTAGGAACGTTTTTAATACCTTCTAAACTAGCAAAACCAACTACTTCCGCTCCTTTTGATTTAAGAAAATCTTCTATTTCCTGTGAATTTTTCTCCTCTAAATTCATCAAATCGTCCCTCTTTTAGATTATTATTTTTGCTAGATTATATGAATAAATATGATTTTAAGATTTTTAAATATTTTCTTAATTAATTTAACATATGCAATTATAATTAGTTTAATATATCTAAATCAGATTTTTCATACTTATTATGTCCTTTAAGACTCTTTTTATGCTTCCAACATTTTAAAGCATGATCCAATGTCTTGTCGTCATTGTCTTTGAAGAAATCTCGTATGTACTGATTGTATTGGAATTGCTTATCTATTTTGGTCTTTTCCTTTGAATTTTGAAGTTCATGGTATGCATCGATTGCATCCTGATAAGTCTTATCTGGATTGGCCTTTAGCCATTTTTGAAATTTAACCTTAAATTTGAATCCTTTTCCTATTTCCTTTTCAAAGAATTCTCTCTTATCTTCACTGCACTTGAAGTTATCTCCTAAAATTGAATCCAATGTGATTTCTTCAGAGGAACTTGCTTTGCTTAAATTAGGCTTAGATAAGTTATTTTTATTTTTATTCTTATTTTCAATAGGATTTGAATCATCTAATGATTTTCCTGTATCAAGATAGTAAATAATCCTTTCTTCCAATTGATTCTTGCTTCCGCTTACTTTCAATCCTTCATTTTTACAGAAGTCCTTTAATTCCTCTTTTAAAAAATAGTATTCCTTGAAGTCTTCACTTTTCAAGTCTTTTGTTAGCTGTGGTCTTGGAGTAGTTTGTATGGTATTTTTTGGCATGATATCATCAAAATAAAATAAATTAGTTTTAGATCTTATATGCATTAATCAAAACGATCTCTTCAAAGAAGAACTTTTCACTTGCAGCTATTTCTGCAACGAATCCATTCCTGTCAAACATATTCAATGTCCTGTCATTGTCTGATAATGATGACTGTATTATCTGGACAATTCCCTTATCGTTTAAATGATTTGACACTTCATTAATGAATCTGTCAATAACTTTTCTTCCATTTAATCCACCGTCAAATGCATAATTTAAATCACCATCAATAATATCATCAGAATCGGTAGGAAGATATGGGGTATTAAATAGAATCACATCAAACTTTTCATTTTTCACTGGTTCAAAGAGGTCGCCGAACTCAAGTCTTATGGTGCTGATATTGTTGAGACGGAAGTTTTTCTCAGCAAGTTCAAGAGCATTGTAGTTTATGTCGGTTGCTGTAACGTCATCTGTGAGCAAACTTGCATACATTGAAACAAGACCTGATCCAGTTCCTATTTCAAGCACACTTTGTCCTTCTTTGATTTCAAGGTTTTCAGCCAATAAAAAAGTGTCATCTGAAGGAATGTAAACCATATCATCTGTTTCTATTTCAAACTTTCCCATTTTCATAATAATCCTCAGTAATATGATCTTTCAATTTGGATATGCTCTTATTAAGGAGCAATTCATTTTAATATGCCTCTATTTAAGGTGGTCTTTCAATAAGATTGACAGTTCCATAATGCTTTCAGGAGATAGATTGATTGTTCTCTCCAGCAGTAGTTCCTTCACTTTAGGATTTTCATCCTCTAAGTTGTTAAGTATTGCTTTCAATTCTTTCTTGTCTTTAAATCCAATTATGTGTCTTGAATCAATAAGCGCATTTTTTGATTTCTTATTCCTATGTTGGAACATTGCCTTAACGACTTTTGAATATACTTTGTAGGTCTCATCATCTATTGCAAACTCTTCATCGTCAATTTTTATTGATTTGATGTTTTTTGGCTTTAATTGAACAACAGATGAATCTACCTTAGGAGAGGGTATGAATGATTCAGGAGAAACCTTTGTCAGGAACTTGACTTCTGCTTTGAAGTATAACATGGCAGAAAGTCTTGAATATTGCTTTGTTCCTACCTTTCCGTTCATCCTATCTGCAAATTCCTTCTGATACATTAAAATTGCAAGGTCAAAGTCAGATTTTAGGAATTTGAAGCTGATTGGTGAAGATATTTGATAAGGAAGATTTGATACAATTTTATTGAATTCTGGAAAATCCACTTTCACTGCATCGCCGTTGATGAGCTCTACATTGTCTATGCCTTCCTTCTCCAAACGTTTCTTAAGTATATTAAAAATAGTTGTGTCCTGTTCGATTGCTATTACATGCTTTGCCTTTTTGGCAAGTTCAATTGTAAGTGTTCCTATTCCAGGACCAATTTCAAGGACGGTATCATCTTTTGTAAGCTTTGCATATTCGATGATTTTCTTTCTTTTGAAATCATCTATAAGGTAATTTTGACCTAAATTCTTATTCAATATAATCCCATTTTCGTTTAGAATCTGTTTGGTTTCTTTAGCCAAGGATATTTTTTCAGTCAATCAATCACCTTTCGAGCCTTAAAATAGTAGTGTTCATGTTTAGAAATAATAAAAATAAAAAATAAAAAAAGAGAAATGAGTTTTAACTCTATTTGAGAGTTTTTACTCATAAATTATTCTTTGTTTTCACTTTGTTGTTTATTTTGAGGTTTCTTACCTTTATTGTTAGGTTTTCTACCTCTTCCCCTATTGTTTCTTCCTTTGCCTCTGCCTTTGCCGTATTTCTTTCTTTTGTTTGCAGGGTGTCTGGAAGGAACTTGGGTAAACATATAATATTTGCTTTTACCTCTTTTGACTGTAGTGGTATCAAGTTCTAACCTAACTCTTTTTGCAAGCATATCCACAGGATCTCCAAGGAGAGGAACCCTTTCCTTCAAATCTTCAAAGTTTTTGAAAGGTTCCTTTTCACGCTCTTCCAAAATCATTTGAGTGTGCTTTTTACCGATACCTGGGATTAGCTCCAATTTGTGCATTTTGATGTTGAGAGAATCGATTTCATTGAAGAATTTTATATAGATGTCTTCCTTTTCGGAAATGATCTCTTTGATAGCATATTCCAATTCGATTCTAGCGGTTGCAGTTAAGTTTTCAAAGTCTAATAATCCTTTTACTCTATTTACTTTATCCCTTTTTCCAGATCCTATATAGACTTTGTCATGAATATCTAAATCAATACCTTCTTTAGGTGTAACTTCGATTAATGTGAATTTGTCTACTCCAATAGCTTGTGCAATAGGTTTGCCATGTGCATTTGGTCTTTCTGGATTTACGTACCCAAATTTAAGATAATCTAAAATTATAACATATTCTTCTTTTTTTGGAGTAGGATTATCAATGTTTGGATTATCCATATTTTCACCTCATATCTATTATTGTTTATTAGTCAGTAAATTAATTAGTGTCAATTAGTGTCAATCAATATTTGTCCTCATAATTGACAATTAATAATTTTCTTTCAATTTTTTTATAAATTTTATTTTACTTTTTGTAAATTTAATATAATATTAGTATATTTTTATTTTATTAATATTTATAATTTTTTTATTTTTTATAAAAATGGTTTAAAAAATAGATAAAAAATAGAAGTTAATAAAAAATAGAAAAAAATAGAATAAATAGTATTTTTTAAAAAATAGTTAATTTAAAAAAAATTTTAAAAGTAGTAAAAATTGTTAAAAAAAGTAAATCGGCTTTGAAGAATAAAAATAGAAAAATAGGATGAATATAAAAAAGATAAATTATTCATCTTCTTTAATTTCGTATTTTTCTAAAATTTCAAGAATTTCCTTCATTTCATCGTTTGAAGGTGCGTTCCTTTCTTTTGCGAAAACTAATCTTAAGTCAGCCATGTCTCTAGGTAAAATATCTGCTACGCGAACAGCTACTTTGTAGTCAACATATGCTTCAAGCTCTTCGATTAATTTTTCAGTATCTTCAAGGGAAAGTTTTGTTAGACTAGTTGCATGCTCTAAAGTCAAGTTCTGTTCATAACTGAGTTTCTCATCGCCATGATTTTCTTTGAATTCTTCAAGAATTTCTTTAACTTTAGCCGCAGGTATTGGTTTACTTTCTAATGTTTTTTTCCCAATCATTGTACTCACTCTTGTAATTTTAAGTGTTCTGGAGTAACGATTAATTCTTTTGCTTTATTACCATCTTTTAATGCAAGTATGTAAGCTTTACCTTTTTTGTCCACTACTTTAGCGGTTTTTCCATGGAATCTGGAATGTGGTTGTCCTTTTTGAATACTTGGGTCGATGATAATATGTACCATATCACCGTTTTCGAATTGTTGAATTCTTCTGGTGATTGGGTTAGAACGACCAGGTCTTACTCTTTTGGTCAATTTTTTTCTACTTCTACTTTTAAATCCTCTGGATCTTTGCATTTTTATACCTCTTTAATATTTAATTAATTGTGTATCAAAATATAAAACCCATCATTTTATATCTTTTTAAATAGCTAGTAGCCCAGTATAATATTTAAGTTGAATACTATAGCATAAGCCCTTCGGTTTAGCTATTCATTGTAAAAGCCAATATATAAGTCTTATTTAGACTTAGCCTTAACCGTAGGTTTAATTGATTAAAACATATCTAAATTTTATATATTGAAAGAAAAAAATATCAAAAATATTATAAAATATCATAAAATTTTAGTGACTGGATTTCAGCAATAATCCAATCTTCTATTTTTGATAGTAATAAACTATATATTTTAGGATATTAATAAACTTTATGTTTTTTAAGATAATTTAATGAATATTTAAAAAAAGTTGCTTTGAAGATGGATTTGATATTATTTGATTCCAACTTCAATCACATCCAATTCTGCACAGATTGCTTGGGTTTTAAGAACTTCAGTTACGCTTGGATTGGATCTTCCTTCATCAGATGAAATGAGCTCTTTGATGTACAAGCCGCCTTCTGTTTTTATGATCATTTCAAAGGTCTTTGAGTCGATGAACTTAGCTTCAATGTTCTTGACTTCCTTTTCTCTGATTTTGTCAGCCCTTCTGTGGGATACTCTTATTGGAGTCCTTTGTTGGATGATATGTAGAGACTGCAGTTTTTCCAAATCCTCTTCCTTGATGTCATCTTCACATTTTACAAGAGCCCTATAGACTTTGTATGTGTCTGGGGAGGATACCTTTATCTCTGCCTTTCTTTTTCTTTCAGTGAATTTAAGGTTTAGATACTCTGTTTTTCCTTTTGCAGAAACTGCAACTTCCTCAGCTATTTTTTCAAGGTCTATCTTTCTTATCTTAGGTTCCTTTATCTCAAGTACAAATGGACGACCTGTTCCCAACATTCTAACGTCAATGTCTTCCCTTCCAGCACCGTGGAACTTGGCTTCATAACCATTTGTATGCTTAAGCACCACTTCAGATAAAAGCTCTTCAACGGATTCGGGGTATTGCTTACCTGTGAAATTGCATTCCTCACATCCCCTGCCTTTACATTTTGTGCAAGGCCATTTGGTTTGAGGAATTCCTCTCACAAGCTTTCTATATCTTCCTTCAATAAATATAGGATTGATTTGGAGTCTGACTTTGATTGGATTTTCAATATCTTCTTTTAAGATTCTTCGCAAATCCACCATTACAAGAACATCTTCACCGTCAAAGTCAACATTCTGCTTGAGATTGGCTTCAAGCAATTTGCCGATTTCCCTGTTGACTTCCTTTTTGATTATTTCAACATTGAAATCAAACTTATCGCTGATTTCCTGGTCTGTTTCAACAATTTCCTTAGGCAATTTGCAGCCTACAACAAAAGTGTCAAATTCTACATTGAGGAATTCTATTTTTTCATTTACCAAATCAAGAACTTTGGTGTTGATGTCATCAAACAAATCATTGCAGATTACGCATTTTTCATCATCAATGGTGTAAGGTTCTAGATTGAGAGCTTCTCTTATCTTAATGCCTCTATCTTCATTTCCATCACCTTCTACACAGTCTGAAAATTTACGTCCAAGGCAATGATTACAGATTTTTCCATCAGTATGATTTATCAATTCTTCTGCTTTGTTTAGTATTTCTTGATTCATTAAATTCCTCTTTAAAAAAATAATTTTAAAAAATAATAATTAAATTTAAGCAAAAATTCCAATAAAAATAATAAAAATGAGTTTATTTTTCAAAAAAGCAAATAGGAGAAATAGATTTGATAAAATCTATTTCATGAATTGGCCCATAAGCCTATTCATTGCTCCTCCACCTACTCCTCTACGTCCAATACCTTTCATCGCTTTTTTGGTATTGTTGTAGTATCTCAATAATTCCTTAACGCTGCTCTCGTCTACACCGGAACCTCTTGCGATTCTTTGAATACGAGATTGCTTGATTATTTTAGGGTTGAGCATTTCTTCCTCTGTCATTGAGGACATTATGATCTTGAACTCATTGATCTTGTCTTCAGTCATTTGGCTTGCTTCTTTAGGTATCTTTCCACCTAAACCTGGAATCATGTTCATGACCTGTTGCATAGGTCCCATGCTGTTCATCATGTCAAACTGATTCTGCATATCCATAAGGGTGAACTTTCCGCTGAGCATGTTGTTCATGGTTTTGGTAGCGACATCCTCGTCAATCACTTCTTCTGCCTTTTCGATAAGGCTTCTGATGTCTCCCATACCTAATAGTCTTGAGATGAATCTTTCAGGATCGAATGCTTCAAAGTCATCGATTCTTTCACCGGTACCAATGAATTTGATTGGTGCACCAGTTTCAGCTACTGCAGAGAGAGCTCCTCCCCCTTTGGCTGTACCGTCTAATTTTGAAATGATGATTGAACCGATATCGGTTGCTTGTGAAAATGCTTTTGCTTGTTCTCCAGCCTGTTGACCGATAGTACCATCGATAACGAGAATGGATTCATCCGGTTCGATGATCTTATCCAATTTGTTCATCTCTTCGATAAGGTCCTCTTCATTTTTATGCCTACCTGCAGTATCGAAGATAATGATCTTTTGGTTTTTGAATTTCTTCAAACCCTTTTCGGCAAGGTCTAATGCATCCTTGTTTTCAGGGTCTCCATAAAGTTGGATTTGCAAGTCTTCAGTCAATTGCCTTAACTGTTCATATGCTGCAGGTCTCCATGTGTCTGTACATACAATTGCTGGAGAGAAACCTTTTCTTTGAAGGTATTTGCATAATTTACCAATTGTAGTGGTTTTACCACTACCTTGTAATCCTAAGAACAATATTTTAAATGGCTTTTTATTGATTTCAAGTTCTTTTGCTTCACTTCCAAGCAAATTAACCATTTCTTCATAGATAATTGTGATTACATGTTCCCTTGGGGTAATTCCTTTTGGAGGCTCTTCATTAAGTGCTCTTTCTTCTATTTTTTTTGATAATTTTAAAACAAGATTAATGTTTACGTCAGATTGAATTAAAGCTCTTTGAATATCTTTTACAACTTCTTTAACAACCTTTTTGTCAATAACACTCATTCCTGCCAATTTTTTCATGGTGTTTGTAAGGTTTTCTCCTAAACTTCCTAACATTGACATATTATCTTTTCCTTTTAGATTGTTTTATTAATTATTTTAAATATTTTTGATAAGTTTTTTTGATAAGTTTTAATATATTCGATAAATAGTTTATTAATAGTTTATCTTATTAACTTTAATGTATAAATTAATATTATATAAAAGTTTATTTATCTTTTATTATAAAATTATTGATAGGAGTAAATAAATTTATTGGGATTTAATACGGATTTCAAAGAAATTTAGTTTGATAAATATATTTATGTTTTTAGTAGTTAAGAGGTTTTAAAATGCTTGAAAAATTAGTAGAATCATTAAGAAATGCGCCAGTTGTTAAAAAAGGGGATTATGATTATTTTGTTCACGGTATAAGTGATGGAGTGCCTGCATTGGATCCTTGTGTCTTAAAGGAAATTGCACAGGTCTTAAAGGAAAAATTGGACTTGTCCAGCATTGACAAGATTGTAGGTGTTGAAGCGATGGGTATTCACATTGCTACCGCATTGGCTTTGGAAACAGGCCTTCCTTTTGTCGTCATTCGTAAAAGGGAATATGGTTTGGAAGGAGAACATGAAATCTTGAAACACACTGGTTATGCAACCTCTAAATTATACGTCAACGACTTGAGAGAAGGAGACAATATCATTTTGGTCGATGATGTGGTAAGTACTGGAGGAACTCTTACTGCTTTGATAAAAGAATTGAAGATTATGGGAGTTAATTTGGTTCACACCGTCGTAGTTGTAGAGAAAGGTGAAGGTAAAAAGATTGTAGAGGAAGCTACCGGTGAAGAAATTAAGACTCTTGTAAAATTGGATGTAGTTGATGGAAAAGTAATCGCAGATTCATTGATATAATCAGTTTCTGCTCTTATATCTTATATTTAATTTTTTATTTTTATTATTTTCATTTTTATTTTGATTCACTTAATCTTAAAACCTTGGATTTAATCAGGATTAAACCTGTTTATTTTTAAAATATTGAATTAGTTATTGAATTAGTTGATAAAATGGCGTTATATGATATGGAACTAAAGAGGGTTATAAAGAAAATTAACTCTTTGAATGTTAGGAATGTAGGTTTGCAGTTTCCGGAAGGACTTAAGATGCAGGCAATAGCTCTCGCTCGTGAGATTGAAAAGCAAACAGAGGCTACTGTTATCGTATCTGCAGATCCTTGCTTTGGAGCCTGTGATGTTTCAGATAGGAAAATGAATGGAATCGTGGATTTCATTGTTCATTATGGACACACCCCTCTCCCACTTAAATACAGCATTCCTACAATGTTTATTGAAGCCAAAGCTAATGTCAAGGTTAAGGATTATTTGGAGGAAGCATTGGAAGAGTTGCAGGATTATTCCAAAGTGGCCATTGCAACAACAGCCCAACATCTCCATTTGCTTGATGAGATTGTTGACTTTTTGGAGGACAATGGAAAGGAAGTGGTTATAGGTTCTTCAAGAAGCACAAGAAAAGGTCAGGTGTTAGGATGCAATTTTGCTTCCATAAAGAACTTAGGTGCTGAAGTTTACTTGTTTTTAGGAAGTGGCAATTTCCATCCTTTAGGAATCTACTTATTCACAAAAGCTCCTGTTTTAGCTATTGACCCATACAGTGGTGACATTCGTGAAATGAGTGCCTATGCAGATAGGATTTTAAGAATCAGATTTGCAAGAATTGTAAAGGCAAGGGAAGCTACAAAATGGGGAATCATTGTCTCTTCCAAGGAAGGGCAATATAGGATGAAATTGGCTAAGGAACTTAAAAAGCTGATTGAAGATGAAGGAATGGAAGCTTATGTTCTGCTTATGGATCATGTCAATCCAGATGTTTTGCTCCCCTATATGGAACTTGAAGCATTTGTTGTAACTGCATGTCCAAGGATAGCTATTGATGACTCTCAGATGTATAAGAAACCAGTCATCACTCCTAAAGAGTTGGAGATTGTTTTAAACAAGAGAGAATGGGAAAAGTATCAATTAGATGAGATACTATTTGAAGATAGATACTATCAATAGATTTTCATTTCTTTTATTTTTCTAATTTTTTTCTATTTTTTGTCTTTATTTGTTTTATAATCTAAAAACAAACTCTAAAAACCGAATTTTTTATATATTACTAAAAAACATAAATAATTTACATATAAATAATAGACAATTTTATGAAAATTTTGCGTAACATATTTTTTATAATAAATTTTATAAACGGAATTGTAAAATTTAGAATTTAGATTCGTCCTCTTGATTTTATAAATGGAATTATAAAGTCTAGAATTTAAATTCATTGTCTTTGATTTTATAAATGGAATTATAAAATCGGATTTAAAATTGAAATATGGCTTAATGGCCAAATGAGGTGTTTAGATGAAAATTGAATCTGGAGATTTTGTAATGCCTGGTGATTTCTTAAGTGTAAGTGAACAATTTTTACCAGGTCCAGGAGCATATGAAGATGATGGAAGTGTTAAATCAGGTGTTCCAGGAAATGTATTTATCGATGTTGAAGAAAAGGAAATCTCTGTAATATCAAAATCCGGCGGTCCAAACTTATTGAGAGTTGGAGATATTGTATACGGTGAAGTGAAGGATGTACGTGGACAAAGAGCTTTAATTACTATTTATGCTAAGAAAGGAACCAACCGTGAATTGGCTCTTCCTTATATGGCAGCTATTCACATCTCTCAAGTAACTCCGGGATACATTGATAAACTTACAGACGCTTTTAGAATTGGAGACTTAATTGAAGCAAAAGTTGTTAAAATCATGGGAGATAACCTTGATTTGAATACTGAAGACATCACTTCAGGTGTCGTAAAGGCTATGTGTACCAAATGCAGAACCTTTATGGATCCTTGCAATGAATCTGAAGTATACTGTCCTGTATGTGATAGAAAAGAGAAAAGAAAAGTTTCTAAAAATTATGATTATTAATTATATCATACTGTTGAAAAGCTCATTTATTTAAGGAAAAGATAACATGGAAATTGAAGTTGTTAAAGATACCAAATTAGAACTTGAAATGATTATTCATGGAGAAAACCACTCTCTTTGTAATGTTTTAAGAAAATATCTCATGGAAGATGATGATGTAGAATATGCGGTTTATGGTATTGACCACCCACTTACCGGCGAACCTATCATGACCATTAAAACCAAAAGAACAAAAAGACCAAGAGACTCTCTCTTAAGAGCAGCTCAAAGATTAAAAGAAGAAACTGCTGAATTTAAAGAATTAGTCGAAGGAATATAACCCAAGCTTTTTGAGCCTTCGGCTCAAAAACCTTGACCAAAACTTTTTCTCTTGATTGGATTGTTCTAATCTTTCCTATTTTTATTTTATTCATTATTTTATCTTCTTTTATTTTCTATTATTCCATATTTAAATTAATTATGAATTTTTAATCAATATTATTGATTTTATTTTGGGGTGATAATATTAAATACAAAATTCCGTCATTGACTGTTGACATTTTTATTTTTAATGAAAACCATGAGTTTATACTTATTCAAAGGAAAAACGATCCCTTTAAGAATTCTTGGGCATTGCCTGGTGGTTTTGTAGATTATGGTGAAACCACTAAACATGCCGCAATTAGAGAAGCAAAGGAAGAGACATCAATTGATGTTGAACTGATTAGGGTTCTTGATGTCTATTCAGAACCGGACCGTGACCCAAGAAGACATACAGTATCTGTCACCTATTTGGCTCGTGGAAACTTTGATGATGCAAATGCGGATGATGATGCTAAGGATATTGGTGTATATTCATTTGATGATTTAGATGATTTGAATATTGCATTTGATCATATGAAGATCTTAAGTGATGCTAAAAACTATTTGGAAAATAAGAATTAATTTTTATTTTTTATTTTCATCATTATTTTTTTTTATTTTTATTCGGTAGAATTTTTTCATCACAGATTTTAGATTTTTTTCTTAAGAATTTTTCAAAATTTTTCTTAAAAAAAAATACACTTATTTTCTTATAATTTTTTTAAAAAAA
>NZ_JAZNIB010000175.1:0-2114 GCF_045577275.1 Methanobrevibacter sp. | reverse complement strand
TTCTTAAAATATCCTGCTAGTGGGGTCTTTCCCCACTTTTTTTATCTTGTCTTATTTTGTTCGTATTTTTATAAATAATTTTTTTTAAAAAATTAGTGGGAAAATTTTAATGAAAATATAATAAAAAAAGAATTATTTTTTAAAGAGGTTTTATTCCTCTATTTACTATTTTTATTTATTCAACAGCTTTTCTTAAAGCTTGATCTATATCTGCAATGATATCTTCCACATTTTCAATTCCTACAGACATTCTTATGAAGTCTGGAGTCACACCACTGTCCACTTGCTCTTCAGGGGACATTGTGGAATGTGTTGTTGATGCAGGATGCACTACCAATGTCTTTGCATCACAGATATTGGCAAGGTGAGATAAAAGTTCTACATTCTCAATGAACTTCTTACCTTCCTCTATACCACCTTTAATACCAAATCCAAGCACGCAACCATATTTGCCATTAAGATATTTCTTTGCAATCTCATGGTTAGGATTGTCTTCAAGTCCCGGATAGTTTACCCATGATACAAGCTCATGCTGGTTGAGGAATTTAGCGACTTCAAGTGCATTTTCAGTATGTTGCTTTACTCTAAGAGACATTGTTTCAAGCCCTTGAAGAAGAAGGAATGAATTGAACGGGCTTATGCATGTACCTAAATCCCTCATCATCTGTACACGTGCCTTGGTGACGTATGCTGCATCACCGAATGCTTCTGTATAAATGAGACCATGATAGCTGTCATCAGGTTCTGTAAACTCTGGGAACTTGCCGTTTGTCCAGTCGAAATTACCTGAATCCACAATTGTTCCTCCAAGAGAGGTACCATGTCCTCCGATAATCTTGGTTGCTGAGTGAACAACGATATCCGCTCCATGCTCGATAGGCTTTACCATTCCAATAGCTGAAGTGTTGTCAACAATAAGTGGAATTCCATGTCTATGAGCGATATCCGCCAATACTTCAAAGTCAGGAACATCAAGCTTAGGGTTCCCGATTGATTCACAGTAAAGTGCCTTTGTCTTATCTGTTATTGCATCTTCAAATGCCTGTGTATCTTGGGAATCTACGAAATTGACCTTTATTCCAAACTTGTTCAATGTGTTTTTGAATAGGTTGTATGTTCCGCCGTAAAGGTTGTTTCCAGATACTATCTCATCACCGCATTGGGCTATATTCAAGATAGCAAGGGTGATTGCTGCCATACCACTGGCCTGTGACAATGCACCCACCCCTCCTTCAATGGCTGCAACCCTTTTTTCAAATACTTCATTGGTAGGATTGTTTAATCTTGTATAAATGTTACCTGGCTCTTTAAGAGCAAATATGTTTGCTGCATATTCAGCACTTTCAAATACATATGAACTGGTTTGATAAATAGGCACTGCTCTTGCTCCAGTAAATGGATCTGCCTCTTCCTGGCCTGCATGTACCTCTAAGGTTCTGTCTCCATATTTTCTAGTCATGATAATTTCTCCATAATTTTTTATAACTATGTTATAGTAACATTACTTATTATATTGTTTTTGATTAATAACTATACTGATTTTAGTTAATTTTTAATATTTTTGTGGATTTACTATAATGGATGTATATTTATAAATTATAAAAATGGAATTAATGATGATGAATTTGTTTAAATGAAACAATAACTGATTATTATGATAGATATTAATATACAATTCATTTAATTAACCAACATTTCAATTAAATCAATACTAAAATCCAATCTAAAACTTTAAATACTATCAATGTTATAATAAGTTTGAAAAATATTAGATATTGGACTGAAAAATAAAAATAAAAGGGGAATACTATGGCAAAGGACAACTATTGCATATACTGTGGATTTAAACTCTTTCCAGAGGATCATTTCTGTCCTAATTGTGGGAAGAAATTGGATGAGAATATCACATCACAGACAAAAACTTCCAATTTTGATCCAGTCAAGGTAGTAGATGGCATTGATTTGTCACAGAAAAATAAGGATAAAAAGACAAGTCAAGATTCCTATTCCAGTTCCTCAAGTTCAAAATACACTACTGCAAGCTCTGCTCCTAACTATTCCTACTATAAGAATGAAATTGCAAAGTTAAAGGAAACCTATGAAACCAAGGAGTC
>NZ_JAZNIB010000174.1:0-5456 GCF_045577275.1 Methanobrevibacter sp. | reverse complement strand
AAACACTTAAGAAATAAAATTGCTGGTTACATTACTAGATTAGTAAGACAACAAGCAAACCAAGCTTAATTTTATTTTTTACTTTTTTTAAGATTAATTAACTTTAATCTTCTACTTATTTTTATAAATTTTTTAACTGTTTTTCCATTTATGATCTAAATTTATTTTTGATAAATTTATTAAATTGGTTATTTTACCATATTAACTATTTCTAATGGATTTTTATTAAAAAATAAGTAATTTTTATTAAAAAAATCATTAGCAAATAAATAAATTTATAAATACCATTTTATAATATATAATAATGGATGATAGTTTAAAATATAATTTTGTGAAAATATTATTTTAATTTTTAATTTATTTAAAAGGTGTGTAAACAAATGGAATTAATTGTGGCCAAATTTGGCGGTACTTCGATTGGAAATGGACAAAGAATTAGAAAAGCTGCACAATCTATCGTAAATGCATATATGGAAGGAAAGAAGGTTGTGGTTGTTGTATCAGCTATTAACAAGACTACTGATGATTTAGTAACTATTGCTGATGAATCCATTGGAAAAGAAGTAACCGAAAAGCAATTGGCGGAAATTTTATCCATGGGTGAGAGAACCAGCATTAGAGTATTTTCATCAGTCTTGGAATCCTTAGGCGTAAAATCTGAATACATAGACCCAAGTCATGATTTATGGCCTGTCATAACTGATGACAACTATGGAAAAGCTCAAATTGATTTTGAAAGAACTGAAGAGCAATCTCAAGGACTTTTAGGACTTTTAGAGCAAGGAATTATTCCAGTTGTCTGTGGATTCTTAGGAAGAACTGAAAATGGAGAAGTCACCACCTTAGGAAGAGGTGGAAGTGATGTAACTGCATTCCTATTAGGTCATTGCTTAAATGCAGATAATGTGATCATCGTTACCGATGTGGATGGAGTAATGTCCACTGATCCAAGAAAAATCAATGAAGCTGAAAAATTGGATTACATCTCTGTTGAAGAGATGAGAGATTTAGCTACTCACGGAGCACAAGTTTTACACCCTCATGCTTTAAGATTTAAAGATCCTGAAATAAAAGCAAAGATTATTAGCTTTGAAAAAGGTGATTTGTCTGACCCTGGGACTGAGATTGTAGGTCCCTTTGAAGATTCCATGAACAAATCAGTATGTTTGCATCCGGAACCTATATCTGTAGTTGCTTTGGTTGGAGAGGATTTGCTCAATCAAATTGGGCTCCTTGCAAAAATGACCACTTTAGTAGCGGAAGCTAACATTAACATTTATGGTATTTCTGCAGGTCAAAATTCAATTACCTTATTCTTGGATAAATGTGATGCTGATGAAGCATATCATTTATTGCACAACTTAGTCATTGCTGAAGACAGTTTAAGTTCAATATCCTTAGGTAGGGACATTGCTATGTTAACCATGATTAATCCGGACTTTATTGAAACTCCTGGAGTAATCACTGAAATCACTAATCCACTTAAGGAAGCACACATAAACATCGTTGAAATCTCATCCTCCCAAACTGCAATTGTCTTATTTATTAACTGGGAAGATGGTAAGGTAGCATACGATTTAATAAAGGGAGTTTTATAACTCTCGCTTTTATTATTTTAATCTTATAAAGAGGCATTTGCTTTTATTTTCATTAAAGGGAAGTAATTTGCTTCTATCGTTTTTTGTAACTAATTCCAATGCAATCATTGGGGTTTCGTAAAAATATTTGGTTTTTATTTCTACGAACTTTAATGGATTAAGTATTGAAATTGCTATGACTTTTTAAAAATTAAAATTTAATTAAAAATAAAACTTAAATCAAAATTATAAATTAGAATTATAAATTAAACAATTATATAGTAAATAAGGTGTTATTATGCGTTTTGAAGGTACAGCTGTTGCTATGGTCACTCCTATGCTTGAGGATGGATCCATAGACGAAGAAGGATACAGACAAAATATTAACTGGTTGATTGAACAGGATGTAGACGGTTTAGTTGCTGCAGGTACCACTGGTGAATCTGCTACTTTATCCCATGAAGAACACAGAAAAGTTCTTGACATCATGATTGATGAAGCAAATGGCAGAGTAACCACCATTGCTGGAACTGGAAGTAACGCAACTTCTGAAGCATTGGACTTAACTAAATATGCAGATGATGCTGGAGCAGACATGGCTCTTTTAATCACTCCATATTACAACAAACCACAACAACACGGTGTAATTGAACATTATACCCAAATTGCAAATCAAGTGGACATTGACTTGATCACCTATAATGTTCCATCCCGTACCAGTTTGGATATGGCTCCAGAAACCATTGTGGAACTTGCAAAAGTGGACAACATTTCTGCATTGAAAGAAGCTTCCTCTGATGTTGACAAAGCATCCAAAACCATGAAACTCTTAAGGGATGAAGGATTGGAAGATGAAATTGTAATCTTATCTGGTAGCGATGAATTGACCCTTCCTTTAATGTCCATTGGTGCAAGAGGAGTAATCAGTGCATCTGCAAACATCGACCCAAGAACTATGGTTCAAATGGTAAACTGCATCTTAGACGGTGACTATGATAAAGCGATGGAATTGCATTACAAACAATATGACTTGATCAAAGCTTTATTCATTGAAACCAGCCCAGCACCTGCAAAAGAAGCATTGAAAATGATGGGAATGCCTGCAGGTCCATTAAGATTACCTTTAGTTCCTATGTTGGAAGAGAACAAAGCAATCTTAAGAAAAGCATTGGAAGATGCTGGAATTATATAATTTTATTTCTTATTTGGAATTTAGGGCAAGTTCCTATTTTCTAATATTATTTTTTTGAATTTTTTAATATTAACCAAATTAATTAATAGATGATATTATGATAAAAGTTGCTGTAACTGGAGCTGCTGGAAGAATGGGCTCCGGAATTATAAGAAAAATCTCAGAGCAGGATGATATGGAAGTTGTAGCTGCTATTGAAATGCCAAACACCCCTTTAGCAGGTGTAGATGCTGGTGAAAAAGCAGGTATCGGTAATATTGGAGTTCCTATTGTCGGTTCAGAGGATTTGGAAAAAGCATTGAAAGAATCTGGAGCTGAAGTCTTAGTTGACTTTACCATTGCTCCTGCTGCTGTTGAAACCATTAAAAGAACTGCTGACTGTGGAGTAAACCTTGTTGTTGGAACAACTGGTTTTACTGAAGAGCAAGCACAGGGAAATGCAGATGTAATCAAGGAAAAGAACATCAAAGCAGTTATTTCCTCTAATTTCTCAATTGGAGTAAATGTATTCTTTAAGGTCTTGAAGGACTTGACTCCTATATTGAATGACTTTGATATTGAGATTATTGAAGCTCACCACAATCAAAAGGCAGATGCTCCTTCCGGAACTGCTATGACCGCTTTTGAAGTTATCGCAGATGCTTTGGAAAGAGACCCTGAAGAAGTGGGAGTCTATGGCAGACAAGGTCAAGTAGGTAAAAGAACCAAAGAGGAAATCGGATTGCATGCTGTACGTGGTGGAGACATTGTAGGAGACCACACTGTATTGTATGTTGGCGATGGTGAAAGATTAGAAGTAAAACACATGGCACATACTAGAGAAGTATTCATTGCTGGTGTTATCAGAGCTTTAAGATTCGTAGGTTCAGCAGAACCTGGAAAAGTAAATGACATGTCTGATGTTTTAGGAATTTAATTTTAATTCTTCTTTCTTTTAGAAAAAAATAAATAAAATTATAATTATTGAGATGATTTAAATGGTAAAAGTAGGTGTACTTGGTGCAACTGGAATGGTAGGTCAAAGATTCATCCAATTGTTGGCTGATCATCCTGATTTTGAAATTGCTGCACTTGCAGCATCTGGAAGATCTGCAGGCAAAAAATATGAAGACGCTACCACTTGGTATATGAATAGTGAAATGCCTGAATCTGTAAGAGACATTACTGTAATTGAAACTGACCCTGCACAGATGGATAAGGATGTTGAAATAGTGTTCTCTTCACTTCCTGCTGATTTTGCTGCAAAAGTCGAGCCAGAATTTGCAAAGGATTTTGTTGTGGCATCAAATGCTAGTGCGATGCGTATGAAAAAGGACATTCCTTTAGTGATTCCTGAAGTCAACCCACAATTCTTGGACATGATTGAAGCACAACAGAAAAACAACAACTGGGATGGTTTCATTGTAACTAACCCTAACTGTTCAACCATTGCCTTGACATTGACATTAAAGCCAATTTATGACAACTTCAACATTAACAGAATTTATGTATCTACCATGCAAGCTGTTTCAGGAGCAGGTTATAATGGTGTTCCTTCAATGGCTATTGTAGATAACTTGGTTCCATACATTGGCGGTGAAGAGGAAAAGATGGAAAGCGAAACATTACATCTTTTAGGTTCACTTGATGGTGGGGAAGTAAAACCAGCAAACTTCTCATTAAGTGCATCCTGTCACAGAGTTCCTGTTATTGACGGTCACACTGAAGCAGTATTCGTTGAGCTTGATGATGAGGTAGACACAGATAAAATCAAAAAGACAATGGCTGACTTTAGAGGACTTCCTCAAGAATTAGGTCTTCATTCCGCTCCAGAACAACCTGTCATAGTCAAAGAGGAAGATGACAGACCTCAACCAAGAATGGACAGAATGGCTTATGGTGGTATGGCTGCGACCGTTGGTAGAGTCAGAAAAGATCAAGCATTTGATAACAGCTTCAAATATGTTCTTGTAGGACATAATACAATTAGAGGTGCTGCTGGCGCTTCTATTTTGAATGCTGAATTGATTAATAAACAAATATTATAATATTTTTTATTAATTCTTTTTTTTACTTTTTTTTTTAATTATTTTTAAATCTTTTTTTATTGATTTTTTAGAGTGTTTCGTAAAACTATTTTTAATGAACTAAATTAAACATTAAGAAAAAGAAAAAAAATAAGTGAATTTGATTCACTTATTTTATGGTTATTTTTGCTTTTTTGCTTGTTGCTTTGTAGTATTTGTTTCCTGCAAACTTGATAACTGCGTTGTAGTTTCCTTTTTTCTTTAGATCTTTGATTTTAACAGTACCATTTGCAACGAATAAAAAATATAAAAAATAGCTAATTGACAATCTACGCAAGCTGCCATCCATATTATCCCCCTTCAAATGTGTTTAAAAATGGAATCAAAAGGCAAGCTCTATTGGATTATAGGATCCCTTATGAATTTGACTATTGTAAAAATATCACCTATTCGAAGGAGAGATTAATCTCTTCAGTTTAGTAAAACTTTGGTTTAATAAACTAAATTAAATAAAATGTTTTAATTAAGAAATATAATGAATGTCTAATAAAACTGATGTTTGATTAAGTCAATACATATAAATAATATTAAATTTAAAAGTAATATTAGTTTCTTAAATAGATTTTAACGTATCAATTAACTTATTAAAAGTGAAAATATGGGATTTAAAGACAAATTATT
>NZ_JAZNIB010000173.1:0-5082 GCF_045577275.1 Methanobrevibacter sp. | reverse complement strand
TTTTTTTATAATTTTTTATATTTTTTTACCAATTATTTTACATTTCTTATAATTTTTTTAATAATTTTTATTAATGAGAAATTATAGAAATAGAAATGTATTTATTTTAATCAATTAAATGGAAAATTTGAAAGTAGTCCTGTGATAAATGAATATTTTGGGAGATAACATGAGAAACATTATTGTTGTAGACTGCATATCTACTGGAAAAAATTTTGTTGAAGATATAATCAATAGAGGCTATAATCCTATTTTATTAGATTTAAAAGTTGCAGACACTGAAGATGGCAGAGACTTTGCCGAGTTTGTTATAGAAAATTATAAGAGTATCAAGCATGAATATGAAATGATTTATGAAATGGATACCTATGAAGAAACCCTTGAAATGGTGAAAGAATATGATCCCCTTTTAATTGTTGCTGGTTTTGAAAGAGGGGTTCCTTTAGCAACTAAGTTGTCTGAAGACTTAGGTCTCTTAGGCAATTCTGTTGAAAATCTTGAAGCTATGACTGATAAGGGTAAAATGCAAGAGAGAATTGCTGAATATGGCCTTCGTTCACTTAAAGGAAAAGTCGTTGATAACCTGAAAGAGGCAATGGCATTTTATGATAATGAAGGATTGGAAGAAGTGGTTATAAAACCTAGTTATGGCGCCGGTTCTTCAAATGTCCGTTTTTGCAGTAACAGAGATCAGATGATTAAAGAGGTAAGCGATGTCTTTGACAGCATCAACCCTTATGGAAACATGATTGAAAAGATATTGGTTCAAGAAAGGGCTAAAGGTGTAGAATATGTTGTCAGTACCGTTTCTCATAAAGGCATTCCTCGTGTTAGTTTAGTTTGGAAATTCAATAAGGTCAAAAGCTCTCAAGGGGATGAGATTTATGAGTCCTGTGAGACTGTCAATGAATTAAATTTAGGTGAAGCTGAAGTTGTGGAATATGCATATGATGTAGCTAAGGCCTTAGGAGTTCAATACGGTTCTGTTTATGGTAAGTATATGATGGATGAAGATGGGCCTGTATTGATTGAGGCAAACTGCTGTCCTAGTGGTGGAAACATGCCTGCAGACTTCCTTGATATAATCTCAGGCCAGCATGAAACTGATAGCATTTTGGATTCATATTTGAAACCTGAACGCTTCTATGAAGAATTGAAGAGAAAATATGAATTGTATGCATATGGTATCCAAAAGTTCTTCATTGTTCCTAATAATATGATTGCTCGTTCTTCCCCAATGGTTAGCATAAGCAGTAGGTTAAAGGCTTATTATAGCACATCATTGAATACCATTAACTTAGGGGGCATATTTTATCAGAAAACCAAAGATGTGAACTCTAGTGCAGGAGTTGTATTTTTAGTTCATAAGGATTCCTCTGAAATCGAGAGCAATTTAAACTTTTTAAGAGCTGTTGAGAGAAATGCATTTTCATTGATTCTTTCTGATGATTCATTGGAAGCTCCAGAAATAGATGATGAAAAATATTTGAATGATATCAAACCATTGGTTAGTGAATCTGAAAAATATGGAACCTGCCTTTTTGTAACAGATCAATTTGTAGATGATATTAGCATTTTGCAAATCAATCATGAGCAGATAGAAGATGTAGGGGGCAAATTCGATTCAATCATCATTAACTTAAATAAGAGTCTCATTGATAAAAGTGAGGAAGAAAAGGTCAACATCGTTTTGAACATCTTTTCAAAGCTCAGAACTGGTGGAATGATTTTCATTCCTAAAAACACTTATCAATTTGCTATGAGTGGAAGAAAAGGTATGGAAGCTTTATTAAAGGTTTTAGATTATAAGATTGAACTTCCACCTTATAATATTAAAGAGGTTATTATTGCTTCTAAAGCTAAATAACTTCCATTTATTTTTTTATTTATTATATTTTATTTTTTTTAACAAAATTAGTATTTACATTAATTTTAAAATCTAATTTATAACAAAATTAGTATTTACATTAATTTTAAAAATCTAAATTAATTCAATAGGGATGATAAAATGAGAAATATTATTTTAGTTCATTGCACATCCTCTGGAAAAAATTTTGTAGAGGATATAATCAATAGGGGATATAATCCTATTGTATTGGAATTGAAAGCTTCAGAATCCGAGGATGGAGAAATATATAATAAACATATTCATGAAGGATATGAAAGGATTCCATATGATTTTGACATGATTTACGAACAGGATATTTATGAGGAGACCCTTGAAGCTGTAAGAAAATACGACCCTCTTTTAGTTCTTCCAGCAAGTGAACAGGGAGTTATTTTAGCAACTAGATTGGCACATGATTTAGGTCTTTTAGGAAATCACATTGATAATCTTGATGCAATGACACTTAAGGATAAGATGCAGGAGAGAATTGCTGAACATGGTCTTCGTTCAATTAAGGGAAAAACCATTCACAATTTGGAAGAGGCATTGGCCTTTTATGATGAGGAAGGATTAACTGAAGTTGTCTTAAAGCCTACTTACAGTTCAGGTTCTGCAAGTGTTCGTATTTGTTTAAATCGTCAAGAGCTGAAAGATACACTCAATTACTTGTTTGATGGCGTTAATCGTTTCGGAGATAATATTGAAGAACTTTTGATTCAGGAGAAGATCAACGGTGTTGAATATATTGTAAATACTGTTTCCCATAAGGGCATTCCTCGTGTTACCATGGTTTGGAAATACAATAAGATAAAAACATCTGAAGGGGCTATGGTTTATGATTCCTGTGAGACTGTCAATGAATTAGGTCTTGGAGAAGCTGAAATGGTGGAATATGCATATGATGTCGCTAAGGCTTTGGGAATTCAGTATGGTCCTGTTCATGGTGAATATATGATTGATGAAAAGGGGCCTGTCTTAATTGAAGTTAACTGCCGTCCAATGGGTGGGGATATGCCTGCTGATTTTATAGACAGGATTTCAGGCCAACATGAAACTGACAGTATTTTAGATTCTTATTTAAAACCTGAACGCTTCTTTGAAGAAATGAAGAAAAGATATGAGTTATATGCCTATGGTACATTGAAATTCTTCATCGTTCCGAATGACATTATTGCCCGTTCATCTCCTATGGCTCGTATAATCACTAAATTGGAGGCTTATCATAGCACATCATTATCTAGCATCAATATGGATGAGATATTCTTCCCAAAAACAAAAGATGTGGAAACAAGCGGCGGAACCGTATTTCTAGTACATGAAGATTTCTCAGAAATTGAAAAGAATTTAAACTTCTTAAGGACCGTTGAAAGAAGTGCATTTTCACTTATTTTAAGTGAAGATTCACATGTTTGGGAAATAAAAGATGATGAGACTTATTTAAAAGAGGTCATGCCATTGCTTGAATTGGCTGAAAAATATGGTACGGGCCTTTTTGTTACAGATCAATTTGTTGAAGGCATTAATATTTTACAAATAAATGCTGACCAAATTGAGGATATAACAGGCAAGTTTGATTTTATCATGGTCAATTTAAATAAAAGCCTTGTAGATAAGAATGGGGATGAAAAGGTAAAGATTCTTTTAGATATCTTTTCAAGATTAAGAACTGGAGGATACATTTTCATTCCTAAAAACAATTATGAATTGTCCGCTAGTGGTAGGAGAGGTACAGAAGCTTTGCTAAAGGTTTTAGATTATAGGATAGAACTTCCTCCACATAACATTAAGGATGTTATTATAGCTTCAAAAACCAAATAACTTATAAAATAAGATGATAATATGATTGAAACCGATGTTTTGGTAATTGGTGCAGGTCCTGCTGGTTCAGCAGCTAGCAAACATGCTGCTTTAGGAGGGGCAGACGTTATCCTAATAGATAAGAAATCGGAAATAGGTACTCCTAAAAGATGTGCTGAAGGCATTTATGACCATGGACTTAAATGGTTAGGCATAGAACCTGATCCACAATGGGCTGTTCAAAGGATCAATGGAGGAACTATAATTGCTCCTGATGGGACCAGATTAACTCTTGATGAGACAATTCTGCCTGAAAAGGGATACATTATTGAACGTAAGGTATTCGATAAGTACATGGCAATGGATGCTGCTAGAGCCGGTGCCAAGATAATGGTTAAGACCATAGCTAAATCAATCATGAGGGATGAAGATGATAAAGGATCATTTTTCATCGTTGATTGTGAGCATATGGGTGAAATCATTGAAATTAAAGCCCGTATATTGATTGCTGCAGATGGTCCGGAATCACGTATTGCTAAAGCATTGGGAATTAATTCCACTACCAATCCAAAGGATATGATGTCTGGAGTTCAATATGAGATGGTTGGGGTGAATTGTGAGAGAATGGACTTGATTGAGCTTCATATAGGCGCTTTTGCAGATGGCGGATATGCATGGATATTCCCTAAGGGTGATGATATAGCTAATGTAGGTATAGGAATCTCCTCAGCTTGCAAAAAGCCTGCTATTGATTTTTTAAATGAGTTCATTGAATCATATCCTCCTTTAAATAATGCTAAAGCCGTTGAACTTAATGTAGGTGGAGACCCTATCGGTGGATTGATTGAAAGAATTTATGATGATAACTTTTTAGTATGCGGTGATGCTGCAGGTCAAGTAGATCCAATAACTGGTGGAGGAATCATTTTAGGAATGCTTGGAGGTATGACTGCAGGTCAAGTGGCTGCAAAGGCCATCAAGGATAAGGATTATTCCAAAGAAAGGCTGAAGGAATATGATATTTTATATGATGAGCATACACAAGGTGCAATTCCTAAGCTTAAAATTGCACATGAAGTCTATCGTTCTTTGGAAGATGATGATTTTAATCAAATTATACATGCTTTTGCAGGGCTTGATATTCAAAATATGAACCCGAAAGATATTATAAAGGTATTTTTAAAAATATCTCCACGCATTGCCTTAAAGTTCAGTAAGTTGTTTAAGATTCTATTTTAATCTAAATTTTTTTATTATTTTTCATTATTTTTTTATTATTTTTTTTATTATTTTTTCTGTTATTCTTTTATTTAATTTTTATTTTCTTCATCTTTTCAATATTTTAATAATTTTGTTAATTTTTATTCAAATCAATTAAATTTTATAATTTTTCAAGT
>NZ_JAZNIB010000172.1:0-3765 GCF_045577275.1 Methanobrevibacter sp. | reverse complement strand
TTTATTAAAAAATTTAATTAAAAAATTTATAATTGAAAATATAAAATTAATAACTATCTAAAAAAACAATTAATATTTCAAAAGGTAAAAAAATGAAAATAAAATCAAATATTAAATTAGAGTATAAAGATTCAAAACATGCTGAAATCATTTACAAAACTCTTGAAGTGGACAATGAAGGATTTGTAAAAAACAGCTTAGATGAAAATATAATAAATTTTGAAATCGAAAGCGATAAGTTAGGAAGTTTCCTAGCTACAGCAGATGATTTAATCGCTTCAGAGATTCTTGCTGAAACTATAATAAAAAATACAAAATAGAAAGAATAGTTATCTAATTTATGGCTAATTTAAAACTAATCACTAAATAATTAAAAACTAATTAAAACTAATTTAATATGAAATAAAAAAATAGAAAGAAAGAAAAATTATAAAAATATATAAGATAAGGAGTTATAATCCTTATCCGTTAACTAAAACATTTTTGCAAACATTTAAGAGATTGTTAGATTCTCCAGTTACATCAAATTCTGAGGAAACAGTAACCTCTTTAAAAGAGTCATCGCCTTTATAATTAGCAAAAATCTCATATTTTCCAGGAGCCAAATCAGTTTCTACAAGGTCACTGCCAATACCATTAACAAGTGTAGCATTATGCCTCTCATCAGGATCTATTACAACACTGCCTGATTTGCCATATGGCAGTATATAATATTCCACATCACCATTTACTGACTCATTAGCATTTAATTGTACAAGAATCCTTTTGCCCATAAATATATCATAGGCATGTACAGCTAAATTAGGGTCATGCTTATTCACAGCGAACTTAACTGTTATATTTTCTGACCTATATTTTATGTCACCAGGATACTTTACATTGCAACTATAATTGCCGCCAGCTAAATCTTCATCAATAATACAACTGCCAGAGCCTCCTTGAACATTGACAGTATAATCTTTGGAAAACTGAGGAGAAGAGATTATAACATCATCTTCTAAATCATCATTTGAAGAGACTTTCACAACCGGCTTTTCACCCAACTCAATATCATCAATAGATGCACTCAAACCAGGGCTAGGCTTTTCATTTACGTAAAATGATGCAAGGGCTGTGCTTTCTTTAAAATAGTAATCTCCTTCAAAGGAAACAGAGACAGAATATTTTCCTGGCTGTAAAAGTGGGTCTAAAGTGTCATTGGCAACACCATTAACCATATCAACAGTATAAACCATATGTATTGGACCTGATCCTGAACTAGACCTTATAATATATTTCACTTCACCATTTACTGACTCATTAGCTCTGATTTTTATAGGAACAAGATCATTTACAGTGACATCATCCACCTGTACAGTCAAATTAGGGTCACGCTTATTTACAGCAAAATTAACTGTTAAATCTTCGTTGGCATAAATGAGGTCACCATCATAACTCACAGTGCAAGTATAATTACCAGCAGGCAAATCCTCATCAATAGTGCAATTAGCTTCACCCCTACAGAAATGAGTATAATAGTCCTTAGTAAACTGAGGAGAATGGATCCAGCCATCACCCCATACATCTTCATTGGTAGAGACTTTCACAACCGGATTTTCACCAACATAAACATCCTCAACAGAAGCTTTCAAATTAGGATTTTTCTTATTAACAGTGAAAGTATCAGTGACTGTTTTTGGATACCATGCAGAACTACCTCTAAATTCGAATGTAACAGTATAAGTACTTGGATCCAAATCCTTACGAAGCTTAATTTCATTATATCCTTTAGTAAAATAATCCTTTGTATATACTTCATGAGTATACCTGTCTTCAACTACAACTTTAGGGCTATAATAAGTACCAAAACCACTACTCTTAAACCAGATTTTTACAATCGCAGCTTCACCATAAGTAGTGTCATCAACTTCCATCACTATATTAACATTTTTTTTACTAAGACTTTTACTGGAATTGCTATCATTTATGGATAATTTTTGACTTTCAACATCATTACCTTTTATACTTTCATCAGTTTCATTTATGCTTTTGATTTCTATATCAGTACCATTTAAATCATTTAAATGACTGCTATCATTTAAATCATTTAAATGACTGGAATTATCCCCTTGGTTCAAGTCAATTGCACCTAATGGGGATAGACAGAAAAGCAATACAATAAAAACTGTAAAAATTTTTTTGCCTAAATTCTTCATTAGATCACCAAAATATTTATTACAATTTTTAATTTTAAAAACTGGCATATAAATAGATTTGCGAAAGTAAGCACTTGCTTGCTTGCATTAAATGAGTAAAAAAGGAAAAATAAGACTTCAATGAAATAAATAAAAAAATAAAAAATCAACAAAAATCAAATCCTAAAAGATAAATTTAATAATAATTAAAACTAAAAATATATAACAATATTAAAAAATTTTATATTTATTAATTAAATGAAGTGTTAATATGGAATGTCATAATCACCCAGATAGAGAAGCAACAGCAAATTGTTCAGTTTGTGGAAAAGCGATTTGCCCAGAGTGCAGTATGGAAATTGCTGGAAACATTTATTGTAAAGATTGTGTGAATGAAATCGTTACAAAAAGCATGCTGGAAAAATCAGTTCAAGAGAAAAGTGTTCCAGAGCCAGCAAAGGTTGAAGAAGATGTAGTGAAAGCAGAAGAGCCTGCAGATTTTATTGAACCAATAGAACCAATCACTCCAATCCAAGCAGAAGAACGTGAAGCGGAAATCGTAGAAGCTGCTGAAAAAGCACCTGAAAACTACCAAACCGATTATGAATATGAAACAGAATATGTTGAAACATATGAAGAAGATGGTGCTGAAGACAGCTATTACGAAAACCCTGAACCAATTCCAGAACCTGTACCGGAATACAAAGAACATGAAAGAAAACTTAAAGCAAAAGCTAAAGATCAAGCACCTATTGAACCGATTCATACCGGAGATATAGATGAAGATTATTATTATGAACCAATTCCTGAAAAAGCTCCAAGCAATGAACTTGAAGCAAAGTATGAAAGATACTTAGAAGACTTATATTATGATGAAGAAGAGGACTTTGTTCCTCAAGAACTTCTCGAAGAAGTTGAACAAGCTCCTCAATCCAGACCTCCTAGAGGAAGAAAAAGAAGAAGAAACCCAAGAAGAGAATATGATGATTATCAGGATGCTCCTAGAAGACAAAGACCTCGTGATTATCAGGAGGATGAATTTTACATCAATCCTAGAGAGGAATATGCTGATGATTATATAGTACCTTCACATAACAGAAATAGAAGACCTCCTCAAAGAGATGCTGAAAGTTACGAAGAGCTTAAAAGAAGAATTGAAAGAAATTATGAAATGGAACAAGAAAGCAAGAAGAAAGGTCGCTTTAGAAGATCCAAAAAATCTAAACGCGATTATGATGACTTCGATGAATTAGAAAGTGTCCAAGGAATGCATAGATTCCCAGAAGAGGAAGAAAGTGGAAAACTCTCTATTGTTGAAATCATCCTTGCAATTATCTTAATTCTTTTAATTATACTACTTATCTTATATGTGGTATGGCTATTTAGATTAAGTGGAGATTACTCTAGTTTCATAGATGCTCTTACAGGATTGGTTTCCAATCCTGGAAAATTTATAACTAATGTTTTAAATTAAACAAAATTATAGAGAAATATTTTCTCTATCCTTCTCTTTTTTAACACTCCTTTAATTTTTTTTATCTATTTTTTTATTACTTATTTAATCATACTAATTTTTTATTTGACTAATTTT
>NZ_JAZNIB010000171.1:0-2024 GCF_045577275.1 Methanobrevibacter sp. | reverse complement strand
CCTAATATTTATAACTAATTTTTTGAAAAATTGTTTAAAATGTTAAAAAATAATAAGGTAGTCTATGTAGCCATTGAGAAAAGGAGGAGTCAGTTTTCAAGACTTTTCCGAAAATTAGAAATTATTTCAAAAAGTGAAATCTGCAAAAAATAGTAAAAAAAGAACTAATCCTAATTTCAAAAAAAAACATATGTAAAGGGGGTTATATGTAATTGAGTAAGGTTTAGTATTAGGATTAGTTCCTATGACAATAAATTTAGTTTCAAAGTATAAAAACTTTTGTAAAATAAGGAAAACCAATGCAATTAGAGAATCACTTTTCCTGTTTCTCTTTCCTTATTTTCCTTATGTCCCTTAAGTCCCTAGAACTTTTGTCCAGCTTCATCAAATGATCATGGAACCTTTCGCTTATATCCTTATGCTCTCCTAAGAACACATCATAGCAATCATATGAATCGCCGTCTATTATGCATATTGAGTCGGTGTCCATCCTTGTAGCCACATTAAGAAACAATAAAGGCTTATCGTCCTCAATGGCTAAAAAGTAATGCATGAAACCGAAGGGTATGATGAACCCATCGCTCTTTGAAAACAGGCTTTCGGTTACCTCAACCCCATCAATATCATAGACCTCATCATCCAGTCCAGTCCTTAACAGCTCATGGAACTTTTCCTCTATCCTCTTCAATTCATTCTCCATATCAATCACCTACAATTCTAAAAAGATTCAATCATAATTTGCACCTATTCTATGAATGATGTGCTTTCCTCCACAGTTAGGGCATGATTCAAGATCAAAAAAATCAAAGCCCTTCACCTTATTCTTGCAGTTAGGACAAATATCGACAGGCAATTTTTCGCCATCCAAGGTGAAATTGAAGCTTTCATCACCAATATTTATTGAATATGCAGTGTTCTCTAACCTGTATACTTCATCTTGATAGACAAGCAAATATTCATCAATATCAAATTCCTCATCATCTAAAAGTTCCTTAAAGCTTCCTGCATCATTCAACCCTGAAAACAAGTCTTCGAAATATTCTCTGTTATTTCTTAAGTCTTCTTCCAGTCCTTCCAAATCATCTGAGTCTATTTTATATGCTATATGTTCATATGCTTCCAGCCGTTTTTGTGCAAACTCCAGTTGCCTTGGCAAGAGAATGGCTGTTATGTGATATGCAAGTTCCATATCATATTCATCATTCAAATCTCTTATTTCGTAAGTGGAAATGAACTTTTTGCAATCCTTGCAATAGGCATTGTATACAAATCCTCTTATAGGAGAATGGGAATACCTGTCGATCATGCCAATAAGATGGTCTTCAATCTGACCATGCTCTACATTGAAGTAAAATCCCAGAACATCCTTTGTAAAATGGAATTCACAACATTCACATACAACCCCTTCGGTCAAACAGTATTTCTGCAACAATTCATCAGAATGCAATAATCTGTACATTTTAAATCCTTCTTTAATCATATTATTTGTTTAGTTAGATACTTTTATCTGTTTATCTTTCAATGTTATTGTATATTTCTTTTTCGAATTCTAAAAATTCTTTGTATGCTTGAGGATTCTTCTTTTTTAACTCCTTACGATAATTTTTTTCATCTTCCTCATCCATTTCTTTTAACCTATCTGCTATTAAAAAATCAAGTAAACCATATCCTCCGTCATCATATAATAAATCTCCCATAAATATTCCTCCTTATTATTCAAATGAAACTATCCTCAGTCACTATATTGTGCAGGTTTAATTTCTGTTATTTTAATGGTTTCAAAATCACTCATGATAAAAAATTTTTTAATATGTTACTCTTCTTCTTGCATCTGTTCATTTATCTCTTTTTCAAATTTTAAGAATTCTTTATATGCTTCAGGATTTTTCTTTCGGATGTAATTCCTATATTCTTTTTTGTCTTCTCCACTTAAATTGTTTAATATTAATCTATTAGCCATATTTCCTAATATTCCATAGTTTCCATTAGTTCTTATTAAATCAGTCATTTTATATGCTCCATTT
>NZ_JAZNIB010000170.1:0-6869 GCF_045577275.1 Methanobrevibacter sp. | reverse complement strand
GAATATGGCGGGTCTTGCAGATCCATCAAATGTTACAACCAATGTAACAATAACCAACACTATTTTAAGTATGGTCCCTGAAAATCCGCTTAACTCTTTGGCTAATGGAGATATGCTGCCGGTAATAATCTTCGGAGTGATCATAGGCATAATTTTAGCCAAATTGAAAGATGAAACCGAAACTATAAATAAAATTTTTTCCGAAGGGAACACCATCATGATGGAAATGACCGGAATAGTTATGAAATTTGCACCTATTGGGGTGTTCTGTCTAATGGCTAAAACATTTGCCACATTAGGATTTGATGGTTTAATACCTCTAAGCAAATACATTGCATGTACTCTCTTGGCTTTGGCAGTGCAAGCATTTATTGTATACCCAACATTACTCGTGATCTTAACCCGATTGAATCCGATAAAATTCTTTAGGAGATTCTTCTCCGTAATGCTGTTTGCATTTTCATCCTCATCATCAAATGCGACAATTCCCTTAAATTTGGAAAAATTAAGTGAACTTGGAGTCTCCAGAGATGTTTCATCATTTACAATACCCTTAGGAGCTACCATCAATATGGACGGAACAGCGATAATGCAAGGTGTTGCAGTAATGTTTGCATCACAGGCCTATGGTATGGATTTGGGAGTGAGTGCACTGATAACAGTGATATTTACGGCAGTAATGGCATCAATCGGAACTGCAGGAGTACCATCTGTAGGATTGATTACCTTAAATATGGTATTTGCTTCAGTAGGTTTGCCAACAGATGCAATAGGCATAATTATGGGAATAGATTATATACTGGATATGGTGAGAACTGCAGTGAATGTAACTGGAGATGCAATTTGTACCATTATTGTTGCATTTAAAAATAAATCCATAGATTTAGATGCATTTAATAGTAAAAAAGAAATAGAAACGTAGTTCCAGCTTAAATGCTGGAATTTATTTTTTTTTTCAATAATATTTGAAGAATTTGAAAACATCAATAAAAAAAAAAACTAAAAAATAATCTAAATAGTAAAAAAAATAATAAAATCTAAAAAAATAGTAAAAAATAATAAAATAATAAAAAAAATAGTAAAAAATAAATAATTAATATCTTCTTTTAATACGTGTAGTTAATAATACTAAAACTGACACTAAAAGAACTGCAATAGGATTTCCTGTAGGATACATAAGGCTAGAAACTTTCTTAGCTTGAACTTTTTTATATTGGCTGTCCTTATATACATCGATTTCTTCTTTCTCATAGCAGTCATCAGGATTAGTGCTTTCAGTATCACTTGTTAAATTAGCTTTATTAACCTTCTCCCCAGTAGTCAATGCTTTAGTAACTATTTTTAAAACTTGTTCTTCACCTACTTCCAAATCACCAATGTCCCAAACACCAGTGCTACTATCAAAATCACCTTTAGTTGCAGAGTATTTAACAAATTTTAAACCATTAGGCAATTGATCTGAAACCTTAACATTTTTAGCCACATTAGGCCCATTGTTTTTAGCTTTGATAATCCAAGTAACTAAATCACCAACTTTAATATTTTCCTTATCTGCATCGTTGTCCAATTCTAACTGTGTAGCACTTGAATCTCCCAATTTTGCTTTTTTACTGGTAGACAAGCTTTCATCCTCTGAAGAAATATCCTCATCAAAATCAGATTCATCATTACCAATAAAAGCTTCATTGGCATCATCCGAAGAACTTTGCATCAAATCGTCCATTTCCGGAACTTGAACTTGAACCGAATCTTCATCCAATGCCTCTAAATTTGGAGAGTTTAAATCGCTAGCACTAACACATGTTAAAGATAAGATAGAAATTAAAAAGATAATGCAGATAATTATCTTCTTAATAACATCACCTCAATCATATTAGTTTTAGTAATAAAAAAATAAAAATCAAAACTATAAAATTAAAACTAAAAAATTAAAACTCTTTAAGCATTTCAACGATCTCGTCTCTGTTATATCCTAATTTAACAAGGATTGCTTTGAGACTGTCATCATCTTCCCACTTAACATCTCTCCATGCTTTGAAATCGTTTCTGATAATCGCATTGATTACTAATTGCATAGTAATAAAGTCATCACTGTTAACTACCATCAAAGCATCTTTCTTATTGAATTTTCCATCTGGATCAACCAAATCATATTTGCCTGATTCATCATCCAATTTCATTATTGCACTATCAATCTTAAAAGGCATACTCACACCAACATAATTATAATTTTAATTTCTTTTGATTAGTAAACATAAAAATAAAAAATAGAGAATGAATCTCTATTAAATATTTGCTATATGATCATTTAAAGATTTAACTTTCAACTCATTTTCCTTAACGGCTTCAATAGCATTTAAAGCAGCTCTTGCTCCTGCTAAAGTAGTTACATAAGGAATACCTAATTCAACAGCTAAACGCCTGATGGTATAACCATCTTTGGAAGCCTGTTCACCATGAGGAGTGTTGATGATCATATCAATCTTTCCATCCAAAATAGCTTCCTTAATATTTGGGGTTCCTTGAGACACTTTCTTGATTCTTGTAATAGGAACATCAAATATTGCATTAGCTGTACCTTTTGTAGCGAATATATTAAATCCTAATGCATGAGCCTTTTCAGCAATTGGCTGGATTTTCTTTTGGTCTTGTTCCCTTACACTGATTAAGAGATTTCCTTCTTTAGGCAAGTCCATACCAGCTGAAAGCTGTGACTTGTAGAAGGCAAGACCGAAGTTTTCATCGATACCGATACTTTCACCGGTAGATTTCATTTCAGGACCTAATACACTGTCTGATTCTGTTAATTTTAAGAATGGGAAAACAGATTCCTTAACAGCTACATGGTTAATCTTAATTTCTTTAGTTAAATTGAGGTCTTTGAGTTTTGCACCCATCATCAAAGAGGTTGCAACTTTTGCAAGAGGAACTCCAATAGCTTTACTTACAAATGGAACAGTTCTACTTGCTCTTGGGTTAGCTTCGATGATGTAAACTTTTTCTTCATCCAATTTAACTGCATACTGAATGTTCATCAATCCGATAACATCCAATTCTAAAGCTAATTTTCTTGTATTTTCTCTAATCACTTCAAGTAAATGTTCTGGAATGGTTTGAGGAGGTATTACACATGCAGAGTCACCAGAGTGAACACCAGCTTCTTCAATGTGCTCCATAATACCTGCAATGAATACATCTTCACCATCACATAAAAGGTCTACATCAAGTTCCACCGCATCTTCAAGGAACTTGTCTACAAGAATAGGATGTTCAGGAGAAACTTTTACAGCTTCCTTCATATATTCCTCAAGCTCTTCCACGCAGTAAACAATTTCCATTGCTCTTCCACCGATTACATAGGATGGACGAACAAGAACTGGGAAACCAATTCTTTCTGCAGCTTCTTTAGCTTCTTCAAAGGAATTAGCCAATCCATAAGGAGCTTGGCGAATATTCAAATCATTTAATACTTCAGTGAATCTTTCTCTGTCTTCGACTCTATCAATGCTTTCATATGGAGTACCTAAGATTTTGACTCCTGCTTTTGCGAGAGGAACAGAAAGGTTGATTGAGGTTTGACCACCGAACTGAACAATTACACCTTCAGGTTCAACTTGTTCAATTATTCCCATAATGTCTTCATAGGTCAATGGTTCGAAGAACAGTTCATCTGAAATGTCATAATCGGTACTTACGGTTTCAGGGTTGTTGTTTACAAGAATGGTTTCGATTCCTTGATCTTTCAATGCAAGGGATGAATGTACACAACAGTAATCGAACTCAATACCTTGTCCAATTCTGATTGGACCTGCACCGATAATCAATATTTTCTTATTGTCTGTCTTGATGAGTTCGTTACCTTTATCATAACTGCTGTAATAATAAGGAGTTTTTGCTTCAAACTCTGCAGCACAAGTATCTACCATCTTATAGGATGGCTTAATGTCAAACTTGTCAAGAAGTGCTTTTACATCTTCTTCTTTAATGCCTGCGAGTTTTGCAAGAGTGAAATTGGAGAATCCTAATTTTTTAGCTTTAAGCAAGAATTCTTCATCTTCAAGTGCTTCTTTTGTTACTTGATTTTCAAACTCTACAATGTTTTCTATTTTGTATAAGAAGAATGCGTCCATTTTAGAAATTTCTGCAAGCTCTTCTACACTTCTGCCATCTTTAATTGCAGAGTACATGTGGAATAGTCTTTCATCAGTTGGGTTTGCCAAATTGTCTTCAGTGTATTCCAAATATTCGAATCCGTGCAATCCGATATCCAAGGAACGAATAGCTTTTTGAATAGCCTCTTCATAGGTTCTACCAATAGCCATTACCTCTCCTGTAGCTTTCATTTGAACTCCAATCTTTCTGTCAATTCCTTTGAACTTGTCAAATGGCCATCTTGGAATCTTTACTACAATATAGTCAATAGATGGCTCAAAGGAAGCAGGAGTTTCTTTGGTAATGTCGTTTCTGATTTCATCTAAAGTCAATCCAAGAGCAACTTTTGAAGAGATCTTTGCAATTGGATAACCTGTTGCCTTAGATGCAAGTGCACTACTTCTACTTACACGAGGGTTTACCTCAATGATCTTATACTCATTGGTTTCAGGGTTCAATGCAAATTGGATGTTACATCCACCATTGATTCCCAAGTTTCTGATAATCTTAATGGAAGCATCCCTTAATCTTTGACATACTTCATCATTCAAGTTTTGAATAGGAGCGACTACGATACTGTCACCGGTATGGATACCCATTGGGTCCACGTTTTCCATGTTACATACAATGATACAGGTGTCGTTTTTATCCCTCATAACCTCAAACTCGATTTCTTTCCAACCAAGAACTGATTCATCAATCAATACTTGGTTGATGTAACTCATGTCAAGACCATGGGTAGTGACTTCTATAAGTTCTTCCTTATTATGAGCTATTCCCCCACCTGTACCACCTAAGGTAAATGCTGGACGGACAATAACTGGGTAACCGATTTCTTCTACAGCCTCTAAAGCAGCTTCAACAGATTCAACTGCATGACATTTAGGGATAGGTTCATCCAATCTATCCATAAAGTTAGCGAATAAATCTCTGTCTTCCACATCTGCAATGGTTTGAACATCAGAACCGATAACCTTTATTCCTTCCAACAGACCTAATTTTCCAAGTTCAGTTGCAATGTTTAAACCGGTTTGTCCTCCCATAGTAGGCAAAATAGCATCAATATTCTCTTTTTCAATAATTTGAGCAACAAGTTCCGGAGTCAACGGCTCAGTGTATACAGTATCTGCCATATCCATATCGGTTTGAATGGTAGCAGGATTACTGTTTACAAGAACTGTTTCCAATCCCTCTTCTCTAAGTGATTTACAAGCTTGAGAACCAGAGTAGTCAAACTCTGCAGCCTGACCAATCTGAATAGGTCCAGAACCAATTATAAGCACTTTTTTAATATCCTCATCAACAGGCATATTATCCTCTCTTAATCCACATTAAAGTATAAATTTCATTTTTAAATAATTTTAATAATTTTTAAGTTATAATACAATGAATCCTAATTCCTAATACTCCTTAATCATATTGGCAAATTCTTCAAACAATACTCTTGTATCATTTGGACCAGGGCCAGATTCCGGGTGGTATTGGATGGTTTTTAAAGGCAATTCCTTATGTGTGAATCCTTCAGGAGTACCATCGTTCAAGTTTATTTGGGTCAATTCCAAATCAGTGCCCTTTAAGGAATCTGGATCGATAGAGAATCCATGATTTTGAGAAGTAATGAAGACCTTATCAGTTTGCAAGTCTTTCACTGGTTGATTTGCTCCTCTATGACCAAATTTCATTTTATATGTAGTTGCACCGAATGTCTTTGCAATTACATGTTGGCCCATACAAATACCAAATACTGGGAATTTATTAAGTAATTTTTCTACATTTGCAATGGTTTCAGTTAATCTTTCAGGGTTTCCAGGACCTGGTGAAACCATAAGCCCATTTACACCATAATCCAAAATGGTTTGATAATCGGTATCATAAGGGAATAAAGCAACACCAATATCATTTTCCAAGAAACAGTTGATAATGTTCTTTTTAACACCACAATCAATAATTGCTACAGTTTTATCAAAGTCTCCAAATGTCTTTAATTCTGGAGTTGATACTAAAGGAACCAAATCCAAATCAATTATGCTTTTATGTTCCTGAGCACGAGCCACCAACTCATCATCATCAATCTCTTCAGTAGCAAGTGCTGCTTTTAGAGATCCTTTTTCACGTATCTTTAAAGTTAAGTCTCTTGTATCTATGTCTTCAATTCCAGGTACTTTGAATTCCTTCAAGAAATCATCCAAAGTCTTTTTTGTACCGAAGTTAGATAATTTTTTACAAGCTTCTCTCACTACAAAACCTTCAACTTGTACCTTATCGGATTGATACCAATCTTCACTGACTCCATAGTTACCTTCCAATGGGTATGTGGACATCAATATTTGTCCTTTAAAGGAAGGGTCAGTGAGTGCCTCGGTATAACCGGACATACCAGTTGAGAAAGCAAGTTCACCTACAGTTACGGTTTCATAACCGAAGGCTTTTCCTTTTAGAATAGTTCCATCTTCTAAAGCCAATTTTGCTTCATTTCCCATATTTTCACCAAATTATAATTCATTGTATTTTTGTCTAAATAATCATTAAATTAATAGCTATTGCTAAATTAATTTACCTTAATTATTTATGTAATTTATTTAATTTAAAGTATTCTATAAATTAGATTTATTAAAAAAAATGTTCAAAATAGCTTAACAAGATAAGCTATCAAACTAAACATTTTCAAATGAAAAATTTATAAAATCTTACAAAATATTACATTATGATATAATATA
>NZ_JAZNIB010000169.1:0-6924 GCF_045577275.1 Methanobrevibacter sp. | reverse complement strand
CACCTACAGTGCACTTGATATAAAGACAGACAATGAAATTTATCATATAATATTTGAAATCAATAATTATAAAGGAGTCATTTTCGTTTCTGTTGATGGTAATGATGATAGAAACGGTTCTAAAGATGCTCCTGTCAGAACAATAGAAAAAGCTATTGAACTTGCTCTAGATGAAGATTTTGGCTCTCACGAGATAATCGTTCTTCCAGGAACCTATGATGTCTGCGACATTGATATAGACTATACCTATCTCATAATCACAGGTTCTGGAATAAATGAAACCATATTTGATGGGGATGGATTCACCGGTGGAATGTTTTCAATATTCGAAGGAGACCTCACCATAAAGAATCTAACCATTATGAATGGTGTAAATACCGTTTCTTCAGGAGGAGCATTTACTAATATGGGTAACTTGACTTTAGATAGGGTCTATGTTACAAACTGCCAAGTAAAGAATGTGAATGGTGCGGTGATCTATTCTGTAGGTAATTTGAATCTCATCAATTCAAGCTTTGTGGAAAATACCGCATTGTCAGGTAATTATGCAAGCGGAGGAGTAATCTACACTGATGGATATTATACAAGCCTAAGCTATCCTCCAAGCTTGAACATTACAGATTGTGAATTCATCTCCAATTCTGCAAAAAGCAGCACCTTTGGTGGTGGAGCTATCTACATGCAATACGTAGATGGCTTCAAATCCATCAAAAACACCAAATTCATCAGCAATCAGGCGATGTATGGTGGAGCAATATTCATGCAGAACTGCATCGGAGACTTTTTGATGGACAATGTCAGCTTCATAGGAAACAAGGCAACAGGAGGTTCCAGCACCAGCCCATCCTATGGTGGAGGAGCATTGAATCTAATAGGCAAGACTGATGGCAGAGTAGGAAACATAACCATCACAAACAGCCTGTTTGAGAATAACACTGCAAAGAATACCCGTGGTGGCGGAGCGATATTGGATAGAAACGTGGACTTGAACATCAGCAATTCTGCAATAATCAACAATAAGGATAGCGATAAGAACATTCAAATCTACAAGGACACTACAGTTTACTTCCCTAGCGGTGGTAAAATAGTCTTGGAGGACAATTGGTGGGGAGTAAATGATTTAAGTGAATTGTCCACCATAGCTTCCAATGCAAGCATAGGAAGATGGGTTCTTATGGATTTGGCTGTTGAGGAAATCAACGATTCCAGTTCAAATCTATTCGAATATCAAGTCACAGTATCCTTGGATAAATACAATGACGGCACTTTAATCAAGGACAATCCAAATCATGACATCTATTATCCATTTGAACGCGTATTCAAATTGGACTCATCAAATGGCTCATTCAATCCAAAATCAGCTATTCTAGTAGATAATGTTGGAGAATCAGTCTATTCATCCACTTCAAAAAGCAATATTATTACTGCAACAATTGATAATCAGTCCTTGGAATTCGACACATCCAAGCTTATCAATGCAAGCCTATCTCTTGTAGTTGATGATATTGTGGTAGGGGAATCTTCAAACATCAAGGTATTCCTCTTTGACAAGGATAATGTTCCAATAAGCATCACAGTCAATGTCAATGTCAACGATAAGGATTATTCTGTAGTTATTAGGGATGGAAAAGGTTCAATTGATATAGATCCTATAAACGAGGCCAACACTTATCTGGTTCTTGCAAGCTATGATGATGCGATTTATGGATCCAAATCTTGTGAGGCCATATTAACCGTTTATGGTCCAGGAAATGTTACTGTCAAACATACCGATGCAGGAGATGCAGCAGACATCCAAGCAGCTATTGACGCTGCAAACCCTGGTGATATTGTAAGGTTAGGCGATTACAATTACACCGATGTCTCTAATGTGAATATCACTAAAGATGTAGCTATTGTAGGCAGTGAAGCTACAAGAATCACTTCAGCAAGCAATGGAAATCCTATCTTCAATGTACCTGCAAAATCTGAAAACGGCCCTGATAGTGTCAATATCACTGGAATTGACTTTAAGGTCAACAATGGGGATATGATTGTCAAAGCTATTGCAGATAATGACACAAGCAATCCATTGTCCATTGACACTCAAGCAATCAGCATTACAGACAACACAATTGAAGCGATAGACGAAAGTGTTGTACCTGAATCTGTTACCGTATTGCAGCTTGAATCAGAAAGACCGGTGCTTGCTCCAAGCAATGACATTGCAATTACAGGCAATACAATGGATGCAGGAATCAATCCATTAGACTTTGATGTAACAAGTGTAAGCTCTGGAAGTGATGTAAACATTCCTGTCGGCCCAATAGGCAAAGACAGAATTGAAACCCAAATAGTTTATGAAAACATGACTACAACAGCTGTTGATGTTGATACTGATGGAAGGATAGGCGAATACTTCTACATTACATTGAAAGATAAAGAAGGCAACTTATTGAAGAATAAGCATGTCCAAATCGGATTCAATGGTAATGTATACGACAGAGACACAGATGAAAACGGTCAGGCAAAACTTCAAATCAACCTTAAGAATGCAGGTACCTACACCTTTGCTGTAAGCTACCTTGGTGATGAGGATTATAATGGATCATTCATCGTTGCGAAAATCGTTGTCAACAAGCAAAAAGGAAGCTTAACAGTTCCAGCTAAAACATATAAAGCAAGTGCAGCAAGCAAAACCTTAACCGCAACATTCAAGTCAGCAAGCGGAAAAGTGGTAAGCGGCAAGAAGATCACATTTGCTGTAGATGGCAAATCTTACAGCGCAACCACCAATGATAAAGGTGTTGCAACCGTTAAAGTATCTTTAAGCAAAAAAGGAACATACAGTTTCACAGCTAAGTTTGCAGGAAATACAATGTATGCGCCAATCAGCAAAACAGGGCAACTGGTGATAAAATAAGTTTTAAGAGGTAGTTATCGGTAAATGGGTTAACTGGTGATAAAATAATGCAAATGCTGTATTAAGTTTTCAGTAAAATAATTTTTAATTTAAAGGCAATATCCAATTTAATTGAATATTGCTTTTTTAATAATTTAACGGTGTAATATTCAATTTTAGTAATAAATATTTTTTTAAATATTCAAAGATAAAAAAATAATTATATAGGTATATTAATTTATTTATTAATTTTTAATGGGGATTTTTATGAAATTAAATAAATCAATAATCATTGCTTTAATATTATTGGCTTTGATTTGCATTCCTATAAGTTTTGCAGAGGAATTGGATGCAGATTTAGCTGATACAAGCTTAGAGTCTCAAAGCATAGATAATATTGATGGTGATGTAATTTTAAATGATTATAGTTCAAATGATGATTCCAATTTAGAAGATTCAATTTCTGATGATGATTCTGATTTGGATTATTCAGCATCCGACAATAATAAGGAAGACAGTTTAATCAATTCTAAAGATTATGATAACGTAAATCATCCAGTAGGTGAAGCAAATACTAAAGATTATAATTCTCCTAATTTAGATACAAATTTTACTAACTTAAATGTAAGTTTTTCAGATTCTAATACAATCTTTGTAAATGCTTCATATACTGGAGATGAAGAGTCTGGAACTTTTGAAAATCCATTCAAGACTTTGAATTCTGCTTACAATCAATTCATAAGCAGTTCAAATACCAAAACAAACATATTTTTGGCAAATGGGCTTTATCAAATCACCAGACGAATGACCATCAACAAGAATCTGAACCTTGTAGGTGAAAGCACTTCAAACACCATCATTAGTGGTGGAGACAGATATCAAATACTCTATATCTCCCCACCAATGACTTATGGTGCTGTAAGCCCTCTTGTAAACATATTCAATTTAACCCTTTCACATGGGATTTCATATTATGGAGGCGCAATTTATGCCAATGAAAGCGCATTGCACATTGTCAATGTGAATTTCATCAACAATACCGCAAACAACACTGCCTATATTGGATCAGTATATCCTGGAAGCGGAGGAGCCATATACATCGATAAGGCATTTGTAAAGATTTACAATACAACATTCATCAACAATAAGGCTTCTGGAAAAGACGATTCATACGGAGGGGCATTGTTGAATGATATGGGTGAAACCACTATAATCAATTCAAGGTTCATTGAAAACAATGTTACAGGATATTCCGGATGTGGTGGAGCCATTTATGACTATAGCGGAATATTGGTGCTCTTCAATTCAACAGTAAGCGACAATACCATCTATTCCAACTATTCAATAGGTGGAGGAATCTGCACTTGGGCTTCACATAATATATACATACTCAATTCAACAATCGACAACAATCAGCTTTATGGAAACTATACATTCGGTTCAGCAATCATAAACAAGGCAAATTACCTCATTATGCAGAACACTACAATCTCCAATAATTTGGCAAACGGCACAAGTGACAGCAATGGTACTGTATTCAATTTAAATGGAATAATAAACAGTTCCAATCTTCAATTTGAAAACAATATAGCTAAAAATCCCCAAAACAGTATATTCATGTGCCTTGAAGACCAATTGATTCTTGAAAGACCATTCAGCGAAGATCAATTGACTAATTTGCCTTCCAAATATGATTTAAGGGATTATGGCCTTGTAACATCCGTAAAAGACCAAGGAGGTTCAGGGTCCTGTTGGGCATTTACAACTCTTGCTGCTATGGAATCATATCTCTTGAAGTATGAAAACGTCAGCTATGACTTCTCTGAAAACAATATGAAAAATCTTATGGGTTACTATGGATTGAACGGTACCGACTGGTCAGATGGAGGTAATCATTTCATGTCCCTTGCTTACCTATTGCGCTGGAGCGGACCTATAGATGAGGCTTTGGATCCTTTTGATGATACAAGCCATAGCTCAAAATCCAATTTGAATCTCACCAAACATGTTCAGGATGCCCTGTATATTCCTGTCCGTTTGAATTATTTGGATATCGACCAAATCAAGGCTGCATTGATGACATATGGTGCATTATATACCACAATTCACGCTGACGATTCATTCCAATACGCTCCAGATTATTATTTGGATGTAATATCCGTATCCAACCATGCGATTACTATAGTAGGTTGGGACGACAATTACTCTGCAGACAATTTTGATGTCAGACCTCCTGGTGATGGTGCATTCCTCATTAAAAACAGTTGGGGCACTAACTATGGTCATGAAGGATATTGGTACATCTCATATTATGACAAATCATTTGCAGGCTATGGATTGGACAGCATATCTGCAATGGCATTCACCAATATTGAAAATGTGACAAACTATAAGACAAACTATCAGTACGACATATTGGGAAACACCTTTGAATCCATAGGTTTCTCCTGCAGCACTGCATGGTTTGCAAATGAATTCATTGCTAAAAACAACAATCCGTTATCTGCATTCGGTCTTTATACCTATGGAGATTCAAGCTATTTGGTCAACATCACAGTAAACGGTGTTGTAAAATACATTCAGGAAGGATTAATCAAGGGCGCAGGTTATCACACAGTCAAATTGGATGATTTCGTTGAACTTACAAAAAATGACATTTTCAGGGTGGCTGTAAGATTAACCACTCCAATTACCATATTCCCTGTAGCTATTGAAGCTCAAAGGTCTTCATACAGCAGTGGGGCAGATGCAGAGGAAGGCCAATCATTCATCAGTCCAGACGGCATCGAATGGTATGACTTGGCATTATACAACAAGCCGGTCAAATTTTATCAATTCGCTGAAGATTATACCTTGGAAAAGGCCAACGTATGCCTTAAGGCATATGCTTCAGGATATGCAGACGTATTTTTGAATGTCAAATCAAATGCCAGCGTCTATTATAAGGGAGATACTGTAGAGGTGACTCTCACCATAACCAATGAAGGGGACTTGATAAATGACATTAATGTCAGCACCATTTTAGATTATGGCGCTTCAGTGAAATCTGTAGAATACTATAAGGGAAGCTTCGATTTCTCATCCAAAGTATGGCATTTGGACAGCTTGAGTCAGGATGAATCAGTTGTATTGAAACTTAAATTGTCAATGAATCAGGTCAAGGACATTTTCACTGTAAGATTCAACTTCGCTTATCCAGGATTCGTGCCGCAAAATGCAAGCAACTCTGCAGTATTGCAGTTGTATTACGGTGGTCTAACCAAGTTTGTTCAAGTTGAAAACATAAGCACAAAGGCCAAATCACAGGATGAGGTATTGATAAGATTGCTTGATTGGAGTTCAAACCCTCTCGCTGGAAAAACTGTAGTGATCTCATTGATAGGCAGTGAAAATAATGGTATTAGTTTTACACCTGTTTCATTGATAACTGATAGCAATGGGTATGCAAAGTTCATATTGGACTTGACTGCAGGAGACTATGAGTTCTTGGCTTCATTTAATGGAAGCAACAATTACAGTTCAAGCAATATGACCTTTAATGTAAGCGCCTTAAGAATCAATAGCCAAATCAATATTCTTGGAGACTATGATTTAGGCAATATCACTACATTTGTATGGTCCAATGATGAGCTTAAATTCTATTTGATTGATGAAAGCTCAAAGATCATCAAGGATAAGATTATTCATTTAACCAATACTCTATCAGGTCAAAATTACACTTTAGGAAGTGATGAAGATGGAATCTTCAAGTTCAATCTTAATTTGACTCAAGGAACTTATGGTTTTGATATGAAATTCTTAGAGGATGAGGTTTACAGCCAATCAGACTTAAGCTTCATTGTAAATGTCTTGAGGAAGGATTCCCCTAATATTTCCATTGAAAAGGATTCATTGAATGTTTATGAAACCTTGAACATATTGTTGAAGGACAACGACGGCAATGGAATTGCAAACAAGCTTTTAAGAATCATCATTTCTGACAATAGAGGCAATGAAGAGGCATTATATGCCGAAACCAATGATGATGGAATTGTTGACTTGAC
>NZ_JAZNIB010000168.1:0-2519 GCF_045577275.1 Methanobrevibacter sp. | reverse complement strand
TGTGCATTACATTATATACAAATGCGGTTTCAAAAACACTGTTGGAAGAACAGTCATTCATAAATTGCTCTATTTTTCAGACTTCAACTATTATGAATTGCATAAGGAATCCATAACAAATGAGGAATATAAGGAGTTGGAACGTGGTCCTGTCCCTATTCATTTTGAAATGGCCATAAAAGAATTGGTGGATGAAAAGAAGGTAGGATTAGGAAAAAGAAAATTGCCATGCGGCAAGATAATGAATAGATATTTTTCCCTAAAGACACCGGAAATCAATCTAAAGAATGAAGAGCGTGCTCTCATCAATAAGGTCATTAAGGAATTAAGTCATATGAACGGCAAGCAGATAGGTGAATATTCCCTTAGAGACACTCCTCCAAGGAAAACACAATATGCTGACATCATTGATTATGATTTGGTATTCTCTAGAAAACCTAAAGATGATGATAAGGTCTTCGTCAAAATAAGATAATTTATTGAATTGAATATAGCTATTGACGAATCATTTGATTATTAGCTGTAAAAATAGTTATTTGATGAATCTGTCATCTGCCTTTTGATTTTTAGCCTTGTGGTGATTGTTTTCAAACCAGCCGATCTTCAAGTCATCAACTATAGTATCTTCAAACAATTGAGGAACATAAGGCTTTATGTCAAGAAGTGGTGTGCCATCAAGTATATCTACATTTGAAATGTATAGGATATCGTTTTCTACCTTATCCAACTTTACAGTGGTCATGCCGATATTGTTAGGCCTTTTTGGAGATCTTGTTGCAAATACTCCGTGAGTGTCATTGTCCATGAATGGCTTGACTTCCAATGCATTGCCTTTTGTTTTGTGCAAATGATATATGAGTATTAGATGTGAAAATCCATCAATATCCTTTAACCCTGGCTTAAATTCATCTTTAATGCATATTTTTCCTTTGATTCCTTTTGCACCAGTTGGTTGGATTGGCATTCCTTCTAACTCTTTGAATGGTGAGTGGATTGTTCCTATAGATTCAAATTCGATTTTCATACTATCATATTGATTTTTGATGTATATAAATTTTTATAACGGGGTTATTTTAAATAATTTAGGATAATTAATCAGAATAGCTATTTTTATGATTATTCAATGGAATTTAAAACATGAGTTACAAATTGTGTTTTAGCTATCTCTTCCACAAACTCAACTAGTGCAGCCGCTTCCTTGACGGTTTCGCCGGTTGCAATGACTCCATGATTCTTTAAGATTATTGCATCTTCTGTTTTTAGAGCTTCAGCAGCAGCTTCAGCAAGTTCCTTGCTTCCAGGCTTGAAGTATTCAATGTCCTTTAGATATTCTGATTTTATTGCACCGAATCCTTCAAGACGTTTGATCTTTTTGTTTGAAAATGCAAATCCAGTTGCATATGGTGAGTGTGTATGTGCAATTCCATAGACATCAGGCTTTTGGCTGTATATTGCCAAATGCATTCCGACTTCAGATGATGGCTTTCCTTTTGTAAGGAGTTCTCCCTTTTCGTTTACAATAACGATATCCTCTTCATTCAAGTCAGCAAGTGATTTAAGGGTTGGTGTAATTGCAACTATATCCCCTGATTCGGTTTTGAATCTTGCACTGACATTGCCAGCCTTACCTGAAACCAATCCTCTTTCAAATACATATGCTGACATTTCAACAACTGATTTTACGATTTCCTTTTCCATATTATCATCCAAAATAAGCATAAGTTAATAAAAAAATAAAGAATAATTTTAATAATCTATCATTCCATTGCAGCTATTTATTGAAGTCCAATGGCTTGTAGATTCCACCTACATCAATGATAGGAACGATTGCAGGTGTAGGCACGATGTTATAGATCTTCTGGAACTCTGTTTGAGTCTGGAATGTACCTGAGTTTATGCAGTGAATTCCCTTATAGTTTGTATAGGTGTTAATGTGAACGTGGCCTGTATGCAAGACATCAGGAACAGTGTCAATAACCAAATGGTCTTCAAGCTCTGAAGCAAGAGGAGTTCTTTCTCCATACAATGGAGCCAAATGCCTTTTGTTTAAGAATTCTTTCATTACAAGGTCATTACGTTCATGTGAGAAATCATTTGAACCCATCACCATATCGTCTATTCCCCTACCGTGGTAGATTAATACTTTAAGTCCATCAAGGCTTACAGTACTTGGATTTGAAAGGAATTCAACGTTATTTAGTTTATACAATGACTTAGCATACTTTTCAGGAACAGCAGGTTGAGGCTCTGCCACTCTTGATGCGTCGTGGTTTCCAGGAGTGATGATTATCTTGATGTCGCTTCTGACATCACCAAGCAAACGTGCAGCTTCATCATATTGAGCTGTAATGTCCTTGATTGCCAATTCCTTGTCCTGGTTAGGATACACTCCGATACCATCCACGATATCTCCACCGACAATCATGTATTTTACGTTGTTTGCCATTTCCATCTGCTCTTCGTTTCCAAAGTCACCGTTGAGCCATTTGACGAATCTGACAAATGCATCTTCAAGGAAT
>NZ_JAZNIB010000167.1:0-1861 GCF_045577275.1 Methanobrevibacter sp. | reverse complement strand
GACAGCAATGGCAAAGCGTTATCCAGCAGATCTGTCAAACTTGTCTACAGAGGTAAAACCTATAAGAAGACCACTAATGCCAAAGGGCAAGTCAGCTTGAAAATAAGTGCAGGCATAGGTAATAGATATAAAATGACCTATAAGTATGGAGGATGCAAGACATATGGCCCTAGTTCAGGTTCTGTAACCATCAGAGTTAAAATGGCCACTACCTTAACCGGTCCGTCTTCAAAAACCATTCTCAAGGGAAGCCAATATAAAGTAACCTTAAAGGATGCAAAGGGCAGAGTCTTGTCTAAGCAACCTGTTACCTTTAAGCTTAATGGAACTACTTACAGTAGGACTACCAATACTAAGGGTGTTGCAATATTAACTATCAACAAGGCTGCAGGAAAAACCTATAAGCTTTCCTATACTTATGCTGGAACAACTTATTATAACAAGACCACTTCAGGAAACATTAACTTGGCAGTGAAAATTTCAAGTACCATTAAGAATTCAGGTACCTCAATGTTGAACGGCACTCTTTATAATGTTACCTTGAAGGATGCTGACGCTAAGGTATTAAGCAATAAGGCCATAACCTTTACTTTAGATGGAAAGACTTATAAGAACACTACAAATGCCAAGGGTGTTGTAAGTTTGCTTATTTCTGAAAATGCACCGAAAACAACCAAATTAACATATAAGTTTGCAGGTGATTCAACATATACTGCATCTTCAGGAACAGTAAGCATAAATGTAATTTCAGAGAAGGTCTTTACACTTGATCACATCATGACCGGAGCTAAGAACTTAAGGGCACATGTTGAGAAAAATGGCCTGCTTCCAAGTGCGGTGACTGTCAATACAATAAGACTTGACATACCTACTTACTCCTATTTGCTCTCTAAAGCTATTCAGGAAGTCAATAATGGTAAGAAAGGAAATATTGCAATCATAGACATTGATTCAAATTACAGCAATAATGGAAGTACCAAAATAAAGGCTGATTTAAACAAAGATGGTTATATTGCATTAATAAATACCTTAATCAATAAATCTTCTACTAATGGAAAGATACCTAGTTATATTACTACAGAAATAGGTAATGTATCACCTAACCTGTACGTATTCGGACTTTCAAAAGTATTGGATTTCTATCGTCTCAACAATAGGTTGCCTAATTATGTAACCTTGAATGCTAAGGATGTAGATGGTTCTGCAAGTCCTGATGTTGATAAGAAAGGTAATGCTTCACAGTATAAAAAAGGTTTGAATGAAGTTCAATCCCTTAGTGCTGCTGAACTTGCCAAATACTTGACAGCTTCTGGAAATGATGCTCTCAATGCTGAAATCAAAGCATTGGCTAAACAGTTAACCCAAGGAAAAACCACTACATGGGCTAAAGCTCAAGCTATATTCAACTATGTAAGGGATAACATTGACTATGAGTATTATGCTAATACCAAATATAAGGCAACAGGTACCTTAAGCAAGAAAAGAGGTAACTGTTGTGATCATGCGAATTTGGTCGTTGCTCTTTGTAGGGCTGCAGATATTCCTGCAAGATTCTCCCATGCTAAAAACTGTAGATTCAGAAGTGGTTTGGTAACTGGACACGTATGGGCACAAATCTATGTTGATGGTGTTTGGTATACTGCTGATGCAACAAGTAAGAGTAATAGTTTAGGAAATATCCAAAATTGGAACACCAATTCATTTACTAACTTGAATCAGTATGTCCACTTGTCATTCTAAAGAAATGATCAAATTAAATTAATTAAAATATTTTTTATTTTAATTTTTTATTTTTTCTTTTTCTATTTTTTATAATTTTTTTAATTTTTACTATTCTATTTTTTATAATTTTTTTTAATTT
>NZ_JAZNIB010000166.1:0-10301 GCF_045577275.1 Methanobrevibacter sp. | reverse complement strand
AGTATATTTTTATAACAAATATTATTTAATTGTAATTATATATAATAGATTAGAAATTATAGGTAGAAATTATAGGTAGAAATTATAGGTAGAAATTTTAGATTAGAAATTATTTAAAAAAATATTTAAAATATAATTACTCTAAATGATAATTAGATACTAACAATGCAATTAAACTTAAGGAAGTAATTTTATGGTTTACATTATTGATTCCCAGACTGCAGGAATTTCTGGGAATATGATTATAGGGGCTCTCGTGGATTTGGGAGCTGATGGGGAAAAAGTCAAAAATCTTATGGAAGATGTTGCATTTGATTTTGGTGAGGTGGAAGTCTCATTAAGCAAAGTCAATAAGGCAGGTATTGGTGCTACCTTCTGTAATGTAAAGACAATCAACGAGGAACACGAAAATAATAATCATATTCATTATTCAGATTTTATGGAAAAGATTGATCTGTTGAAATTTGCAGATATTGAAAATTTAACAGATGATATGGTTGAAAAGGCAAAAAAAGTATTTAAGAGAATAGCCATTTCCGAATCACGAGTTCATGGAAAAACATTGGAAGATGTTCATTTCCATGAAGTGGGTGCCGCAGATGCTGTTGCAGATGTTTTAGGTTCAATTTGTGCATACTACGATTTAGGTATGGATAAGGATAAGGTTGTTGGCCTTCCTATTGCAGTTGGCGGAGGTGTGATTGAGTCTGCCCATGGCAGAATTCCAGTTCCTGCACCTGCCAGTATCGATATTCTCAAAGGACTCGATGATGATGAGTTCAAGGATTTCTCAAAAGGGGAAGCGAAATGTGTTGGAGGTCCTGTAAACAGTGAACTTGCAACTCCTACTGGCTGTGCTTTATATATGGAATTCTGTGATGAATTCCTTGAATTCGCTCCGATGATGTCTCCTGAAGTGGTTGCATACGGTTGCGGTTCTAAAGACTTTGATTTCCCTAATATTCTAAGGGTCATCAAATCAAAGGAAACCAATGAAAAGCATAGGATTAGTGTAATTGAAACCAACATTGACCACATGTCCGGTGAGGAATTAGGTTTCCTATTTGATCTCTTATTGATTGAAGGTGCATCAGATGTATCAATGGTCCCAATTACTATGAAGAAAAATAGGCCAGGCCATATGATAAAGATCATTTCAAAGCCATCATTAGTTGACCATCTAGTCAATATTTTATTTAAGGAAACAGGTACCTTAGGAATCAGAATCTCTGAAAACACTCATAGGGGAGTGGCAGAAAGGCAATTTGTTCCTTTAGACATAAATGTTGGCAATCATGTTTACACAATCAACTTTAAAATAGGTTTGATTGGTGATGAGATTATTTCTCATAGGCCTGAATATGAGGATTTACGCAGAATCTCTGTAGAGCAGGACATTCCATTAGTGGAAATAAGGGATGTTGCAAATACAATGATTCGTGACTTTTTAGAAAATAATAGAGAGTAATTTTTATGAAAATTCCAAGATTCAATTTAGTGTTTTTATCAAGATTTCTTATCATTTTATCACTTATCCTTTGGTTTTATAATGAATTCACTTTCAAATCCGAGAATATAACTATAGTGTCTTTAGTCTTAGCTGTTTTGGCTATAGTTTGTATGGTGGTATTTGCTATCAGATTAAGACAGGGCAAATACAACAGATCTTTTCAAATAGTTGTTGAGACGGATGTTGATAGAGCCTTAAAGGATGGGGTAATCACTGAAGAACAAGCAAATAACATTCCAAAACGTGTTGTTCTCAATACGAAGGACTTGTTGCTAAATGTAATCTTTAATTTTGCAATTGCCAATCATTTTGATTTGATACCGATGGATATCCTTCATGAAACTATACCTAATGTTCATCCAGCTCATTTGATGCATTTATATGAGGAATCCCGTGAAATCAGTGATGACTTGAATGATTATTTCAGATCTCAGAAATTTGCCAATAAGGCAGATGTAATCACTCGAAGTGATGAGATTAAGGAGTACTTGGCTAAAACTTATCCATGGATGGCTCCAGAAACTTTGGAAAACACTTATGATTATTTCTTTTTAGGTATTGGCAATGGCTAATGCCTCTTTTTTTATAGTTTAGTTAATAGTTTTATCCTATACGGATAATTTTTAAAATAGTGGTTTTTCCTATTTTTCAATAATTGATTTTAAAAAAAGTTTTTTTTATAATGTAAAATAAGGTGTAAAGAGATAGAAATCTCTTAAAAAATAAAGAAATAATGGTAAAAATACCATTATTCGTCTAAAGGTTTAATCAACATTAAGTTGTCTCCTGCATTAACAGTGTCTCCCTCTTCTACGAAGATTTGTTCAACAATACCTTCCTCTTCAGCATAGATATCGTTTTCCATCTTCATAGCTTCAAGAACTGCTACTACAGTACCTTTTTGGACTTTGTCTCCAGTGTTAACTTTGATTTTAAGCACCATACCTTGCATGGATGCAGTAAGTGCACCAGGTATTGGGCCAATGTTTCCAGCTTTATCCTCTTCGATTTTTAAATATCCTGTAGGCATGATTTTAACGTCAAAGACATCTCCATCAACTTCCACAGAGTATTCGGTTGGAATAGCTCCAAGGTCATGATCCCCATCATCCGCAGCATATTTTTTGGTTGGGAATTCTTCTTCTTCGAGATCTCCTTTAAGGAATTGTTTAGCTACTGGAGGTAACATTGCGAGAGTAAGAACATCTTCTTCTTTTTTGATTATTCCTAACTCTTCACCTTCTTTTTTGAATTTTTCATATTCAGGTTCTATTAAGTCTGCTGGTCTGCAGGTAATAGGTTCTTCATCACCAATGATCTTCTTAGCGATTTCCTTGTTGACTGGTGCTGGAGAACGTCCATAGAAACCTTTCATATAATCCTTAACTTCGTTTGATACGATTTTGTATCTTTCTCCATTAATAACATTCATTACAGCTTGAATACCAACAATTTGGCTAGTTGGAGTTACAAGAGGTGGGAATCCCATGTCTTCTCTTACACGGGGCATTTCTTCCAATACATCTTGATATCTGTCCAATGCGTTTTGTTGTTTTAACTGTGAAATCAAGTTAGAGAGCATTCCACCAGGAATTTGGTACATCAATACGTCAGTGTCGATTCTTTCACTGATTGGATCAATGTATCCATCGTATTGTTCCCTAAGGGTTTCAAAGTATTTTTTGATTTGGTTTAATGTTTTCAAATCAAGACCAGTGTCAAATTCAGTACCTTGCAATGATGCTACAATACTTTCTGTTGGAGGTTGTGAAGTACCCCAAGCGATAGGAGAAATAGCGGTGTCTAAAATGTCAACACCTGCTTGACATGCAGCATAATAACTGATAGGAGTCATACCGCTGGTACAGTGTGAATGTAAGTTTACAAGCAAGTCAGTTTCTTCTTTTAATCTTGTAACTAATTCAAATACGACTGATGGGCTGATTAAACCAGCCATATCCTTAATAGCTATTGAGTCACATTCTAATGCTTCAAGCTCTTTTGCAAATTCAACGAACTTATCAATAGTGTGAACCGGACTGATGGTATAACTGATGGTTCCTTGAACATGAGCTCCTTGTGCTTTAGCTACTTTAATGGATTGTTCCATATTTCTAATATCGTTCATTGCATCGAAAATCCTAAAGATGTCGATACCGTTTTCATATGATTTCTCTACGAATTTAGTTACAATGTCATCAGCATAATGTTTGTATCCGAGTAAGTTTTGACCTCTGAGAAGCATTTGCAATGGAGTTTCAGTAAAGTTTTCTTTCAATATTCTTAATCTTTCCCAAGGGTCTTCGTTTAAGTATCTAATACAGGTATCAAAGGTAGCTCCACCCCATGCTTCTATAGCATGGTATCCGACCTTATCCATCTCTTCTATAATAGGAACCATGTCTCTTGTTCTCATTCTGGTTGCTAAGAGGGATTGGTGGGCATCTCTGAATGCAGTTTCAGTAATTTTCACTTTCATCTTTACACCTCACTATAATTATCAAAATATTTATTAGTTTATTCAATATTCCATAATGATTTAGGAATATATATTTAAATCACATAAGATTATTTTACATTATATTATTATTTATTGTTATAACTACTAATAATACTTATCTATTTTTTTCTAATCTTTTAGTGTGCAAGTAATTATTAAAAATAGGGAATGATGAGAATTTGAAATTAAAAAAGTTTGAAGAAACAGTTTGTTTTCAATGAATTAAAACATTAGAAGAAGTAAAAATAGTTAAAAGTAAAACAAGTAAAGAAATAAAAATAGTAAATGTTAAGAAATAAATTCTTAACGTTCTAATTCTCCGTTGATGAATGCTTCAACATTTGCTGCTGCTTCATCATCTGTAAATTGGATTGGAGGGTGTTTCATAACATAGGATGAAATGGAAGTGAGTTGTCCGCCAATTCCTCTTTCGAGTCCTAATTTACAGCAACGGATTGCGTCAATTACACATCCTGCAGAGTTTGGAGAATCTTCTACACTTAATCTGAGTTCAATTTCCATTGGTACGTCACCAAAGGTTTTACCTTCCATTCTTAAGAAACAGATTTTGTTGTCTTTTTGCCATGGTACGTAATCACTTGGACCAATGTGAATATCATGAGGATCCATTCTTTCTGCAAGTACTGATTGAACAGCTTCTGTTTTAGATTCTTTTTTAGAGTCTAAACGTTTTCTGTTTAACATGTTCAAGAAGTCAGTATTTCCTCCAGTGTTGATTTGGTAGGTGTGGACTAATTTAACTCCTCTTTCTTTAAATAAGTTACTTAAAGTTCTGTGAGTGATGGTTGCACCAATTTGTGCTTTAATGTCGTCACCAACTGCAGGAAGTCCTTTTTCTCTGAACTTAGCATCCCATTCAGGGTCACTTACGATAAATACTGGCATACAATTGATATAAGCAATTTCTGCATCTAATGCGCATTGTGCGTAGAATCTTGCAGCTTCTTCAGAACCTACTGGCAAATAACTGAGTAATATTTCAGCTCCACTTTCTTTCAAGACTTCAACAACATCTACTGGTTCTTCGTCAGCTACTATGAAAGTATAATCTTCTTCGAACTCAGCCATATGTTCACTGACACCATCGAGAACAGGTCCCATTTGAACGACTACATCACTTTTTGGTATGTCTTCTTGGAAGACTGTGGTACAGTTTGGTTTTGCAAAGATTGCTTCGTCAACAGTTTTTCCAACTTTTCTTGCATCTATATCAAAAGCAGCAACCACTTCAATATCAGTTGGGTCCCAGTCTCCAATTTTCCAGTGCATAAGACCGATTGCATCTTTAGGGTCTTTATCTTTATAATAATGAATTCCTTGTATAAGTGAACTTGCACAGTTTCCTATTCCCACAATTGCGATTTTAATTTTACTCATTTTTTTCACCAGTATATAAAAATTATAATTAATAAATTTTTTTATCTTTATGTTATTATATTCGTAAATTTATTTAAACTTTATTGAATAAACTATAAATTATGTTATTTTAATATATTTTAATTAGTTTATATAAATGTTTTCAAAATATTGAAAAAAATAGGTAAGGTACTTAAATGAGAAAAGTAATTTTAATAGCATTTTATTTTAACCAGGTTAATGAAATAGCTTCTAAAAGATTAAGGGCATTAGCGAAATATTTGCCGGAATTTGGATGGGAGCCTATTATCATAGTTCCTGATTTAGGTTTCATTCCTAAGGAAAATGCTGATTTAGATTGCAGAATCATTTATACAGAATATGAAGACATGTTTTCTCATTTTTCCAATAAGTTCAAGGGCAAGTCAAAGAATTCTAAAGAAATCAGATCAGATGATTTAAATGAGTCTGAGGATGATAAATTAAAGGATTCCACTTCCTATTCAAATCCAATAGCTTCAAAAGCCATTTCATTGGCAGGTGAAGTCTTTGCCTATCCGGATGGCATGAAATATTGGCATGAATCTGCATTTGAAGCAGCTTCAAGGATAATTGAAGAAGAGGAGATTGAAGCCATCATAAGTTCTTCATGGCCAATAACCTGTCATACGATTGCAAAGGATTTGAAGGATAAGTATGATCTGTTCTGGGTAGCGGATTTAAGGGACCTTTGGAATATGAATCCTTATGTTTCACATACTTTCATAAGGGAATACTTTGAAAGAAGACTTGAATTGAAAACATTTGAAAATACGGATGTTTTAACAACCACTACAGATTTGGCTGCGGATACTTTGGCCACAATGCATCCAACAAGTAGGATAGTGCCGATATTGTCCGGTTACGATGAGGATGATTTAAGCTATCTGGAGGAATTGATGCTTAAAGAGGATTCAGATATTTTGAATGATTCTCACGATAAATTAAAATTCATATATGCCGGTTCATTGTATGGCGGAAAGAGAGACCCTTCAAATCTATTCAAGGCAATTCGTCAATTGGAAGATGAAAATAAATTGGATTCCTCTAAGCTTTCTATAGAATTCTATGGTGACAGCACTAATTTAAAAGAGATAGCTGAAAAATATGGCCTTTTGGATATTCTTGACATTGGGGGAAAAATATCTCATGAAGATGTATTGAAAAAGCAGTTGGAAAGTGATGTGCTACTTCTTATATCTTGGGATAATGAGAAGGAGAAGATGTTTATTCCAGGTAAGATTTATGAATACTTTGCACTTAAAAAACCTGTTTTGTCAATCGGCCATAAGGAAGGTTCCCTAAAGGATCTCATTGAAGAGACAAAGGTAGGATATCATGTTTCTGATTTGGAATCAACTAAGGAAGTCGTATTGCGATTATATACTGAATTTTTAGAAAATGGAAGAATCGAATTCAATTCAGACATAAATATTAATGATTATTCGATGGGGAATATGGCAAAGAAATTCGCAGATTTGTTGAATAGCTTAAATTAATGTCATATGATGATTTGGAAAATAAATAAATTTATACTTATTAAAATATATACTCAATATTATAAGATTACAGAGGGATTTAATGAATGCTTATTTAGAAATTATTCGTCCAGGAAATGCAGTTATGGCAGCAATTGCCGTAATACTGATGATGTTTGTTGGTCATTATTATGATTTGCCTATAATCATCTGTGCATTGATTGTTTTTGTATGTACAGGTGCTGGAAATACCATCAATGATGTTTTTGATGTAAAGATAGATGAAATCAACAAGCCTAACCGTCCGATTCCATCTGGAAGAATAAGCTTGGAAAATGCAAGAAACTATTCCTATCTCTTATTTGCAATAGGAGTTGCATTAAGTTTTGTTTGCAGTTATATGGTTAATTCCATTTGGCCTTCTGTAATAGTCATTCCTGCAGTAATAATCATGTACCTATATGCAAGAAACCTTAAGGCAATGCCTTTGGTTGGAAACCTTACCGTTGCAACTCTAACAGGCTTTTGTTTTGTGATTGCAGGAACTGTAATTGCTTGTGCTACTAACTCATTGAAGATCTTATTCATATCCATTTATTTAGGATTATTTGCCATGTTCATGACTTTGGCTCGTGAAATAGTGAAGGATATGGAAGACATTGAAGGGGATAAATTGGAAGGAGCAAGAACATTTCCTATTCTCTATGGAAAGAAGATACCCTCAATAGTTTCAATTATTTTGATTGTTGTAACTACATTGATGTGCCCTATCCTTTATATCTTCAAGATTTTTAATGTTTCATATATGATTATCATGATTGTACCGATAATCATATTCTTATACAGTGCATACAGCTTGAAATTAGACCCTCCAGAGGAAACATGTGCAAAGGTTTCAAAGAATCTTAAAATAGCTATGCTAATCAGTTTCCTCGCTTTTGTAGTAGGGTCATTTGATATCTTTAATTTTATTTTTTAATTGGTCAATAAAAAGTGCAAATCCAAAATAGTGATGGGAAAAGTGTTAAAATGGTTTTTAAAAATATTTTTGAAGATTTAAACATCTCTAGAAATGATTTTTCTTATTTGCTCGTTTTAACAGTTTTCAGCATTATCATCACATATGTTCTTATAGACCACAACCTTAATCTTGGAATTTACTGTTCAGATGTTTTTGTGTATTTGACCAATTCCCTTACTTTTGCAGGTTTCAAATCAAGTAATGTGTATTTGTATTTGTCTCCGCTAATCTGTTTTTTAACATCCATCTTATTTAGATTGGGATTCTTATCCGAAACTTCCCTTTATGCCGTTACAGGCATCTTTTGCATCTTAGGCAATATTGGGATTTATGTATTTCTAAAGAATAGGTTCAGCTCATTATTAAGCTTATGTGGTGCTTTTCTTTTTGGAGCATTCTCTCTAAACTTGCTTTGGTGGGCTAATGGAACATTGGACATACCTGCAGTTAGCTTATCCATATGGGCAATGCTTTTTACAGTTTTAGCTATTGACAAGGATTCAAAGTATTATATTTTAGCTATTCCATTATTGGTCTTGGCTATTTTCACACGTTATACTGCATTATTCCTAATACCTTTGATTTTATTGTATTATCTTTCATATCATGACTTTTTCACCAATTTTGACTTATTGTTCAATGATAGGGAAGGATTATTTGCTAAGGCCAAATCTTATTTGAAAGGAAATGAATTCAGGAACCTATTGAAATCCTTGGCTTTGGCACTTGTATTGATCATGATATTTTCCGCTTTGATTCTATCTTTCGGTTCTCATTTGTCCTTTTTAACTCAAAGCTCTACATTTGCCTCTGGTTCTAAGGGAGAAGTTATTGACAATGCATATACAACTGACACATTCTTCTATCTTCATGATTTTCCTAAGTTCCTCTTTTCAGATTATGTAAGCTTTGATGATGTTATTCCAGTTTTGAATGGGGCTAATTTTGTCTCTTATTTCCTGATAGGGCTCTTTGCTTTGGGAATAATTTTGTTTATTTATAAGCTGTTCAATCAAAATCATAAAAGCAATATTAAGAATGTTGATGAGGATAGACCAAGCAAATATTCAAATAAACATTTCAAATCTTTTGCATGGATTTTATTTGTTCTGTTGTTGATTGTTTCCATCTTAAGCTTTAAGATAAATTCATTGATAACCCTAACCATTCTATTGGTTGATTTTGTAATTCTATTTGCAATATTGAAGAAAAATGGTTTTGATAGAGAGGATTATTCATTGAATATCCTTATGTTGGCATGGTTTTTGGTTTACTTCATCTTCTTCACATTCCTGAACATTAAAGTAAACCGATATATTATAACAGTGTTCCCTGCCTTCATTTACTTTGCAGCATATGCTCTAAACGGCATTTTGGACTGGTCTAAAGAGCATAAGTTTGAATTCAAGAGCAAAAACATTTTAAGCATTGTTCCAATAATCCTTATTGTATTCTGCATATTTTCAGCCTTGTCTTTCCCAGCTACTGTTCATTACAATGAGGATTTCAACAAGAACAAGGTGATTGCAGATTATTTGATTGATTATGATCCAGATTATGCTTCTAAAGAGGTTGCAGTATTCCATCAAAGGTCTTTGAATTGGTTCTTGAAGACCAATACCGTTGCCATTACTGATGACCAATTGGATTATCTTGAATCAAGCAATATCACTTATTACATTTCAGATGATAACTTTAAATTAGAGAATTATACTATGATCCATCAAGAGAATGGTTTGTATTTATTTGAGAGGATTAATTAAAGGTGAATTTTATGAAGATTTTACATGTGGCACATTTCTTTATTCCTTGTCTATCTGCTGGAGGGGTAGTTAACGCAAGCTATCAGATTGCATCCAAACAGGCAGAAGACAATGATGTTAAGGTCTTAAGCACAGATTCATGTAAGGAAAGATTGAAATTCCCAGATGGCCGTTATGATGTCGATGTTGATGGCATTAGTGTCGATTATTTTAAAAACTTATCCAATAGGTTTAAGATGGCTACAATGTTGGATACTCCTTTTTCTGCACCTTTTAGAATAAGAAAGGAAATCAAGGATTATGAAATTGTTCACATTCATGAGCATAGGCAAACATTGGCTATTATTGCAAGCCATTTTGCAAGGAAAAACAATATCCCATACATTGTACAGGCTCATGGTTCTGTACTTCCTTTCTTCCAGAAGGAAGGATTGAAAAACATCTTTGATAAGGTGTTCGGATTCAAGATTCTTCATAATGCAGCATGTGTATTTGCACTGACTGAAGTTGAAAAGGAACAATACTTGAAGATGGGTGTTGATGAGGAAAAGATCGAGATTGTTCCCCTTGGAATCAATCTTGAAGAGTATGAAAATCTCCCAGATTATGGCAG
>NZ_JAZNIB010000165.1:0-6477 GCF_045577275.1 Methanobrevibacter sp. | reverse complement strand
GGATTATTTAAGCACCTGTAAGGCTGAGGCACCAGATAAGATGACCTGTGTCTTATGTAAATCAGGAATGTATAAGCTTGCAGGAAAGCTTGCCAAAAAGCTTCATGCAGAAGCGGTTATTGACGGAAGCAGTTTAGGTCAAGTAGCTTCTCAAACACTTCCAAACATTTTGGCAACTCGTGAAGATCTTGATGTTCCTGTATTAAGTCCACTTATCGGTCTTGATAAGGTTGAAATAACAAAAATAGCTGAAAAGATCGGAACTTTTGAAATATCTAAACGAGACGATGGTGGATGTAAGGCTGTGCCAAAATATCCTGAAACCAAAGCAGATTTGGAATTTGTCAAGCAGATCAAGGAAGATATTAATCAAGATGAAGAGCTCGAAAAGGCTTTTGAAACTATTGAATATTAATAGAAATTATATTGGAGAGATAATATGGAATTTAAAAATATTGGCATTGTGTATTTAATAGCAGGTTTATATTATATGATTGCTGAGACCATTTGTATATTTTCTGTAAATGATACATTGTTCAACATGTATGTTTTTCACACTATCTCTGATTTGGGAATTCCAAATGGCAATTGTCCCTTTTTCTTCTTAATGGACTCTGCATTTATTCTAATTGGTTTAGCATTAGTTTTTGCTAATTTTTATAAATTTAAAGATTTCATTATCAAGCATAAGGCATTTTTTTATATTTTTACTATAATGGCGTCTATTGGAGTGATTATGGTTGGTTTTATCCCTTGGGGAAATCCTTTAACCAATGGATATCACAATTTAGGTGCTATCATGGCAATTCTTGGCGGAAATCTGATGCTTTTAACTATTTCCAGGTCTATGGATGAGTTTGAAATCTATCAAAAGATTACATTGATTTTAGGAACCATAGGATTAATCGCATTTTTGATAATGTTTTTCAATATGGAAAGCATTTACATGCCTGTTTTCGAAAGATTGGCTGTTTATCCTCTCATTATTTGGCATTTGATGACTGGTGTTTATTTATTAAGGAAAAATCAATAATCAATGAATTCAAAAAACCATTAGCTGCGATAAGGTTTTCATATGGCTAAAACTAAATCCAAGCGCATATTTTATTTGGATGCACTGCGTGCAGTAGCAATTCTGACAGTTATAGCAGTTCATGTTTATGCTGTAACAAGAGTTCAGGTTATGGCAGATTTTGCCACAGGTCCAAGTTTGAGATGGCTCTTTTCCCAATTTACAGGAAATAACCTTAGGATTGGTGTGGACCTATTTTTAATGTTAGCTGGAGCGCTGTCTTTAGGTCGTGAATGGTCCATAAAGGAATTTTTAGGAAAGAGAATACCTCGTATTGTAGAGCCTTTTGTATTCTGGGGATTGCTCACTGGTGCAATTGCTATAATCATATCCTATTACTTTGGCTATAAGTTTATTTTTGCATTTGACATAAATTCCATATTGCACTTTTTCTATGGTGTTTTCATGTCAAAAGCTCCAGGATTTTCACCTTATTGGTTCTTTTGGATGATATTGGGAACCTATCTGATCATGCCTATTTTCAATAAGTGGCTCTTGCACAGTGAATTGGAAGAGGCAGAATATTTCTTGGTGTTCTGGCTGATAACAGCTTTATTTGACTTCACATTGAACATTGATTTCCCAATTAAATTGAATTATTTCGTCAGTCCGATAGGTTTGGTTGTAGCAGGATACTATTTGAGACATACAAAAAGAAAGCTATTGAACAATCCTTATTTCGCTTTGGCATTGACTCTTCTTTCTGCAATCTTGATAATGGTCATAGTTACCTATTTCTCAACTCCAACCAAATTCCATACAATCAACAGGTATTCATTGCCTATAACCCTTGAAGTGATTGGAGTGTTCCTATTGTTCAAAAACTTCAACAAGTTTGGATTGAATTTAGGCTTTATCAAGAATGAGAACAGCTTATTTAGAAGATTCACTTCATTGGTTGCAAAGTACAGTTATGGAATTTATTTGATTCAAGGTCTGTTTCTATGCATTTATCTTAAGATATTGCCTTCTGTGGAATATTTCAGCTATTGGATCATATTCTTCCTTTTGGTTGTATTCAGCTCAATGGTGACAATGTATCTCTTCAGCAAGGTGAAATATGTAAACAGGTTTATAGGCGCTAAATGATGGAAAACTGATTAAAAAAATCAATTCTCTTTTAGGGGCTAATGATGGAATGCTTAATCAATTTAATCAATTCTCAGTATATATATTAAAAGGAACAAAGGTATATTTATGAATACAAACAGATTTGAAACTTTCTTTGATGCAATTTTGGCGATTATCATTACCGTTCTGGTATTGAAGTTAACACAGCCTAGCGCCCCAACATTTGGTGCAGTTCTAGTCTTGAATGCCAGATATATTACTTATGCAATCTGTTTCTTAGTAATCTTTATGATATGGTATGATAACCATAATCTATTTCAGGTTGTAGAAGAGATAGATAATTTCGTTGTATCCATCTATGCTCTTGAAATATTTGCAATTAGTTTGCTTCCTTATTTTGCATCTTGGTTGGCTTTAAATTTGGAGTCTGTTCCAGCTGAAACAATGTTTGGAATCGATTTTCTTGCAATAGACATTTTATATATCCTATCAATTTATGCGGTTTATAAAGCAAATCCATATAATTGCGGATTGAATCAAACTAATTTTAGAAATGTTCTTTCATATATTCCGATAGCGATAATGATTTTAGGATTTTTGCTGACCTACAGTGGCTATGTTCAGGGAATCTATATATGCGTTTTGATTTCAGTTATCTGCTGGGTATTTTTTGCAAGGTTTAAAAGGCCAGATACTGGAAGTACAGATAGGTTTGAAGCATTTATCGATGCAATCATTGCGATTATAATCACAATTATCGTACTTGACATTCCAATGATTGCCAATGGAACATGGGATGCGTTCTTTGACATCAAATTTGAGTTTATAGTCTATGCAGTAAGTTTCATTGTCTGCTTTAATTACTGGAACTATAACAATAACCTTTTCAATATTGTAAATAAGGTGGATCATAAGGTTATTTGGATTATAGGATTCGCATTGTTCCTATTATCATTGATTCCATATTTGACTGTATTTGTTGCTGAAAACCATGATTCATTCATTCCTTGCTTCTTATATGGTTTGGATTTCATTTTGATAGTTTGCACTTCAATTTTCACATCAAAGATTTTAAAGGATTTGGATCCTGCAAATATTGCATTGCATTTAACTTTGGAGAATTTTAATCCTCTCATAATGATGATAGTCTGTGTATTGATTGGAATGGTGATTGGATATTTTGTTTATCCATTGGCTGTTGTAATAGCATGTTTGATTTCAATATTAGTTATGTGGGCAATTGCTTATTTAAACAAATAGCACAAACTAATTTTTATAAATACTTATTTTTTTACTCAAATATTTCAATTAATCCAATCCATTTTTTTTAATAAATTCTTATTTTTTCAAGTCTAAATATCGGATATTTTCCCTTTAAATCATAATTATTATATATCATATTAAATAAAAATAATAATGTATATTAAATAACTTAAGAACTGTTTTGGTTTCAAGTTATTTAATCGTATTTAGTTTGATGAATAATTTAATTATTTTATATTAGCTATTAATTCAGTAATTAATTATTATAACAATTAGTTATTAATAATATAATTATTTTTTAATAGTTAATTGCTATAATAGTTAATTATTATTCTTATTTTATGAATTAAAGCTAAATATGTACTGCTATTAGCTGAGTGTGAGTTAATAGTAATTTTAATACTGAGGTGTTTTAAGATGAAAACTACTGTTAGTGTAATCAAAGCTGATATTGGAAGTGTTTCTGGACACTGTGTATCTCATCCTGCATTAATGGAAAAATGTGATGAAGTATTATCTGGTGCTTTAGAAACTGGTATTCTTGAAGATTATTATATAACCCGTTGTGGTGACGACATTGATTTAATCATGACTCACAGAAACGGTGAATTAAACGAAGAAGTTCATAAAACTGCATACGACGCTTTCCTTCAAGCAACTGAAATTGCAAGGGACTTAAAATTATACGGTGCAGGTCAAGACTTATTAACTGACACCTTCTCTGGAAACGTAAAAGGTATGGGTCCAGGTTGTGCAGAAATGGAATTCGAAGAAAGAGGAAGTGACCCTGTAATTGTTTACTGTATGGACAAAACCGAACCAGGTGCATTCAACTTACCTATTTTCAGAATCTTCGCAGATCCATTCAACACTGCAGGTCTTGTAATCGACCCAAGTTTACACGACGGATTCAGTTTTGAAGTATTTGATGTAATGGAACACAAAAAAGTTATCTTAGACTGTCCTGAAGAAATGTACGACTTACTTGCTTTAATCGGTTCCACCGGCAGATACGTAATCAAAAGAGTATTCAAGAAAAACGGTGAAATCGCAGCTTCCGTAAGTACTGACAAATTAAACATGTTAGCTGGTGAATATGTAGGTAAAGACGACCCTGTAGCTATTGTAAGAGCTCAATCCGGTTTCCCAGCAAACGGTGAATGTGTAGAACCATTTGCATTCCCACACATGGTAAGTGGATGGATGAGAGGATCCCACAACGGTCCTATGATGCCAACCAGCCAAGAAGAAGCTAACCCAATCAGATTCGACGGACCTCCTAGAGTTGTAGGTTTAGGTTTCCAAGTAACTGATGCTAAATTGATTGGACCTGTAGACTTATTCGATGACCCTGCATTTGATGAAACCAGAAGACAATCTGCAAACATTGCTTCCTACATCAGAAGACATGGTCCATTCGAACCACACAGATTACCATCTGAAGAAATGGAATACACTTCATTACCTGGCGTAATGGAAAAATTAGAACCTAGATTCGAAGATATGGATGACTAATAGGTCATCTATTTCTTTTATTTTTTTATTTAATTTTTATTAGTTTCATTACATTGAAACAAATTAACTTGATTAAGATTTATCATTGTTTGGAATAAGTTATTTTTGGGGGAAAAATCATGACTTTTTGTCCAAGTTGTGGAGCTGAAAAGAAAGAAGGAAGTAAATTCTGCCATAATTGTGGATATGATTTTGAATCTGTTGGCGCTAGTGAAAGTCAAAATGCAGATTCTACTGTCCAATCAAATCAAAGTGCTGATGTAAATACACAATTTAATCAAAACCCTAGTTCTGGTGTGCAAAATCAGAATTCTCATACTATTGCTATGGTTTTAGGTTACATATGTGCTGTCCTAATACCTATATTGGGAATTGTTTTTGGAGGATATTTATACACTCGTCAAGAAGTAGATGCCAAAAAGCATGGAAAATATATCCTTATACTTTCTGTAGTCATATGGGTCCTTTCTATCTTAGTGATGAATTCATAAATTTTTGATTTAAACTATTTCTCTTTTTTTTATTTTTTCCAATTCTCTTTTTATTATTTTTCTAAAAACATAGCCATTTCTCGTGTTTCATTTCCATAAATGTCTGTATTTTCCTTATCACAAAAATATTCGAATCTTAATTTTTCTAAGACTCTTTTTGATTGGTGGTTTTCATATCTGCAGCTGGCATGGATTTTTTCGACTTTCAAATCTTCAAAAGCGTGCTTTAATAGTTCTTCAGCTGCTTCAACAACTAATCCTTGGCCCCAATATTCCTCTCCAATCCAATATCCCAATTCCACTCCATCTTCTCCCCAGAAGTGATTAGTGTATGGATAGAATAAAAGACCTATAGCTCCTATTGCATTGTCATTAATTGTAATTGCATAAGTTTCTTTTTTGGAAAAAACAGTCTTAATAATCTCTAGGCTTTCATCAACACTTTCATGTGGTGGCCAACCTCCAATAGGTCCGATTTTAGGGTTCTTTGCAAAATGGTATAAGCATTCTGCATCACTTTCCTTCCATGGTCTAAGGACTAGTCTTTCTGTTTTTAGAATCATATTAAAAATTTTATTCAATGAATTATTTATTGTTTATGATTTGAAAAAATAAGTATAAAATAAGATGGAATAATTATAAAAAAAGTAATAGAATAAAGAAGTAAAAAAATAAAAAAAGTTAATAATTAGATAACACCAAGAGCATCTAATTCTTCAATGACAATGTCATGAGAAATTTTAGTCATGATTTCTCTAATCAATACATTTTTTTTACCTTTATTAGTGTAACCGTTTTTTTCCAAGATATTAATTAATTGTTCTTCAGTAAGATCTTCTAAGATAATTCTAATTTCAGTAACATCAATATCTGTCATAATAGACATCTCCCATTTTTAATCCAAATAATTTTTAAATTTAATTTTTAAATTTTAAGAACTTAGAATTTTTCAAAATTAAAAATTGTTCTTATTATGTTGAATAAATATTTATTAATGAAAGTATTTAAATTTTTAGTTTTTATTCTATCAAATAGTTTGTATATATAAGAATATTTTTTACTATT
>NZ_JAZNIB010000164.1:0-6807 GCF_045577275.1 Methanobrevibacter sp. | reverse complement strand
AGGACATCCACCCCCTCACCCTTTGGATGTCCTGATATCCCCTAATTGGGCAAATAAAAAAGACCCACCTTCCCCGAAAGATGAGTCTATGTGGGAATCAAGAATTAAAGATTTAATTGTTTGATTGTTTTTCCTGTAAATATGTTTACTAATTGAATAGAAGCACCATCGAGTGGAATTTCTTCTTGTGATACAAGATATGTGATGACACCATTTTTGAAGTCAATTTCTACTTCTGTAGAATATCCATCACTTGTATTAAAAGCAATTACAACATATTTGTCTTTATTTTCTCTTTCAACTGAAGGATAAATGAGTGCAATATTGCCTGAACCTTGTTCTTCATATTGACCAAGAATCATTAATGGTGATTTGACATCACCACTTTCAATCCCTTCATTGACTGCTTGGACTGACATCTTCTTGATTTGATTTTCACTAAACATTTTTCTCATGATTTATTTACCTCCCTTCATAAAAAAGGTTTGCTTCTCTTTGTAAGTGGGAGAAGCATAGAGACCACCACTACTCTTGATTAAGCAGATTTGTACACCTTGACAAATACATTGCGAGAGACAAAGCATGTGTTTTCGGTGTGGAAGAACATGTTGAGGAAGTCACCTTTTCCATTGATGTTTTCTCTTACTGCACGATATGTGTTGTGCAATTTCATGCCCCTTGCATCAAGAAGTACTCCCCATACTTTTGCATCGGCAGAACCAAGATTTGGGACTACCACAATCTTTGTTGGGAGAGCGACTTTTTCGCCTTGGAATGCACCTGCTTGAACATCGACTTCGATGGATGGCATGATACCTTGTTTTAATACAAGGACAAGACCACTTTCAGGTGTTGCACCTAAGGTGTTAAGATTTAAGCTGTGACCTTCGGAATAGTCGGATGCAACTTCGACATCACCTTTTAATTGTTTGATGAATGCTTCACCTGTGGATGTGTCGACAGGTTTTGCTAAGGTGCTAACAAGGTCATATGCGATGATGTATCCACCATCGATTGCATCTTGCATGGTGAGGTTGTCAGAAGATTTAATTGCTTTGACAACACCATAGTTTGTTGTGTTTGCAGTGCAATATAAGTGTTCATTGACTGCATGGTTGTTGTTGATTGTTGTGCTTAAAGCTGCATATGTTTGATCTGCATCGGATGAATCCATGCAACTTTCACACATGGTCGCTAAGACACCAAGTGCTTCTCTCTTAATACCATATTTGAGCATGGTTTCGGAGTCATACATCTTTTTGGTCTTATCGGCAACAATAGACACGAATTGTGCTTCATTGTGAACTGCTCTTTCGATGTCATTGTTTCTGATTGTTTGTGGAATGTATTTGCGTCCTAATGTGTATGAGAAATACACAGGTCTATATGTGGAGTCATATGGTGCGAGAGCATTTGCTCCACTTGGATCATGGTCTTGTGGGAGAATGAGGTCACTTGCCCATTCTTCTACGATTTTGCCATTGCTTAGGTCTTCACCATCAAAGATTGCTAATTTATCCACGAAATTAGTTTCAATTGTGAAGATTTTTCCGATTGTGTCTAATAAACCGACAGTGTTGTCTCTTGTTGCACTAAAGGATACAAGAGAGACCTTGTTTTCGGTGACATAAGTTGCGAGAGCAATGGTTAATTGTGCGATTGATAATTTCATAAATTATTTCCCTCCTAATGTCGCTTTTGCTATCTCTTCAAGAGAGCGAGGTTTCTTTTCGCCATCTTCAGGTGGATTGCTTGAACCTTCAGTTTTGATTAAAGAAACAATTTTGTCTTTGCATTCTTTAATCTCTTTGTCCTTTGCTTCATCTTCTTGGTCAATTTCATCGAGCATTTTCACAGCTTGTTCATGCTTGTCTATTTGCTCTTTTGACATGTCGGAATTGATGAGACCTTTTATGAAGTCTCGGACATTGCCTGTCTTCTCTTTAATTGCCATGTTTGTCTTCTCCTTTCTTAGTGATTCCTTCTACAAATTCGGATGTTTTGTCGACTATTTCTTTTCCATCGGTCAAGATGTCTTGCACTTCCTCATTTGTAATTTTTCCATCCTCTTTCGCTTTCTTGATTTTGTTAACAAGAGCAACGATGCGAGGAATTAAAACCATGATTAGGAAACCAAGGATTGTGCATACCATTGACACAATTGCTTGGATTTCATTGACTGAGAGTGATGTTCCTGTTAGTCCTAATAAACCACCGACAACACCACAAACAATATTTTCTTGCTTCATATTAGATGCCTCCTTCCTCCCCATAGAATAAACCTTTGAACTGACTTGACCAATCTCTTAGGATTTCTCGCCAATTCTTGTATAGAGCATCGAGTCTTTCCACAATTGAACCTGTGTCGGACTCGGTTGTTGCTTCGGTTTGTGTGATGTGAGAGGTGTGTTCATCATCATCGAAATCTCCACCATCTTGAGGTGTATCATTGAATCTTGTCTTTCCTGTAGATGTGGAAGATATTTTTCCAATTGGATCTGATTCATTCGCCTTATATTGTTTTAATAAAGGAATAAAGCGAGGAGCAGTCAAATTGAACAAATTGACAAATGACCTGAAGACCTCTTTTCTTTCCTCACTACTTGGTGCTTGGGCATCATTATAATAAGGATAATCAAGAACTTTGCGACATACTTCGCTATGATAGAATCTTGCATAGACCATTCTAACAAGTTGCTTGAAGATGTCCATCTTTTCAGTGGATGTTTCTTCAATGACAAGTGAATAGGTTGTCATGATTGTCGAAATGTCAATATCATGACTTGAATTTGGAGCATATGTGTCATCTTCAAGAGCAACAACTTCTCCTAATGTAAAGTAGATATACGCTTTCTTACTCATCGGAATTATCCTCCTTGCCATCTTCCTCTTCATTATAATCGGAAGAATGTGCCAATTCAATTGTGAACTTCGTTCCAAATACTGAATTGCATCTTTCAAAACCTTGAGAGATTTCATCAACTAAATCATCATTTGTCTCTTCGATTTCTTTGTTGTTGGTTTGAACTTCATCATCAGTGAAATGTTCTTTCTTTTGGGCAATACCGACATTTGAGACACCAATCATTGTCTTGATGTCATCTTCTATCTTTTGTCTCATTGCTTCAAGTTTATCAACAACATATGGAGCTGCGCTGACAAGAGACTTTGTGTTCTTAAGGTCATTGAGCATTGTTGCAATCATTGGTTCATCGCTTTCAAAGTCATTGATGAATTTAGTGATTGCTTTCTTATCTTCAGGTGAGAATCCAACGACCCAAGGTGCTTTTTGGTTCTTAGTGCAGATCCTGATGACCATTTCGATGTCCACTAATTGTTTAAGTTTTGGTTCAATGGAACTATATATTCCTTTGTGATTTGCTTGACACCACATAAGAACAATTTCTTTGTCAACTTCTAAAGGATAAACATTGATATATGAAACTGCTCTTGTATTGATACACATCGCATGTGTTGGAAAGTCATAGCAATTGTATCTTTCTGCCATCACCCAAGGTGTAAAAACATAGAATGGAACTCTATCTTTCACTTGTTCAGGAATGTTGATTCTTCTTGAACAAGCTGCAGTGCCTTCGAACCAATATTTTTTCATTAAATAATATGCTTCTTGGTAGTCCATGCCACCAATCTTGAACTTTTTCATCCATAGATTGAAGAATTTATTGTCATAAAAGAATTTGAATTGTGTTCTAACATCTGAACCTTTCTTCATATCAGTGATTATTTCAATTCTACTCATTTTCAACGCCTCCTTTAAGTGCTTTTTCGACATTATCGAAGTCTTCTTTTTCGCATATCATAAGTTTAGGTTCTAAAGTCCTGTATTTCTTAACAAAGTATTCATACATTTCTTTAATAATCTTAAATGATTTAATTGGTGATTTCATTTTTCATACCTCCTAAATAAGTGAAACTTCAAAGTTTTCATATTGTTGTTCAATGTCCCATTCATCATTGACTTTGTGGAAGAATGTGACACCTTGTTTCCATTTGTTCTTGATGTCATCAGCGATGTCTTCATTGAATGTGAATTCATCGAACACGATGTCAGCTTGAACATAATTGAAATATAGTCTTGTTGTGACATCAGGAATCTTTTGTTCATGTGTTGCATATCCACAATAATGGAATAAATCCCACATGGCATTTTTCATTATGTCGCTTAATTCATAATAGCATAGTTTTGCTTTATTTTGAGAGATTGCAGTTAATATGTCAATATCTTCTGAACCTTGGACTGATGTTCCTTGAACATATGATTGCATCATTTTTTGATTGATGCCTCTATCTTGCTCTTGTGCAACATGAATGTTTCTTGTGACCATTGCAGCTGTAGAAGAAAGAATGGCAATTCCACCTGTCATGAGCATGGCATTTCCTGTTCCCCATCCTGCAACTAAGGAAGCAGTGCCTCCCATAACTGAAAGAGCTGTTGTGATACCATTGACTGCATTTTGAGATGATGCTTTCTTGGTATCATATGAATATCCTCCACTACGAATGTAGTTTAGATAAGCATTATTATAAAGTGCTTTTTCATTGTTTCTCTCAATGGTTAAAACATCATTATAATTTTGTGTTCCTCTTTTACAAATATATTGCATAAAGATGAAAGCAAATTTTGAAACAATGTTCTTGGAAACGATATATTGTGCTTTGAAGTTTTGTTCAGGAAGAATTTTGTCTTCATCCAAATCTTCAAAATTGAATGTGAATGAGAAAGAATCATAAACGAATTTTGCTTGGAAATAGTCACTATGAAACAACTTCGATTCATATTTAATATTTCTTGCCCTTTGAGTACCAAAGTCAGGATTCTCCACAAACATCTTGTTCATTGGAGATTCTTGTTCAAATTCAATAATTCTTGAGAATGCTTCATCTTGTGGTCTCACTAATTCTAAGCATTCACCATCAGTGGAATATGATGTATTTGATGGAAGAGAGTCAAAAGACTTCTTTCCCACTAAGGCATCAACAGGTGAATATGGGAAAGCAAATGCCTTGATAAGAAGAGGATCTGATAAGTCAACTGAATCCCATCCTTTACAAGATGCAGTGATGTTGCTTTCTTCACTACCAATATAAACTGATGTTGTCTTTTGATATGGTGTTGTGGCAATTCCTGAACTTGCTATATAGACAGGAATTGATGCGATATCATAAAAACGAATAAATGAAACAGCTGTTGAATCTTTTGTTGCTATAACTTGTCTTAAAGGTGGAATTTCTCTCCATCCATAAGTGACAAGACTTGTGAACATATTTTTATTATCTCTACGAATGGCAAAACCAACTTCTGAAGAATAAAGGTCACTTGCTCTATATTGAACACCATTATATTCAAAATAACCATTTCCGAGTGTTTCTCTATTTAGAAGAATATATTCTGCATAATTATCATAATCAACTAAATCTTTGGCATAAAATGTCACTAATTTAGCACTTGATGAAGATATTTCATATCCTAAATCACTATAGAATCTTACTGCGACAGGATTGACATATTTTGGTGCAGTGTCATCAGCTGCAGTGGTGACTGCTAATACGGAAGCATAGACAACATACCATTGATTGACACCATCGCCATCAAAAAGTGTTTCTTCATCTTTCTTGAATAAATATGTTGAAAGACCTTCTTGGAATTGGTCAATGAGTCTTGTGCAAATACTTCCTTGTCCGAGACTATAAGCAATTTCATCATTGATTGCTTGTTTTACATAATCCCATGTTGCCGATGGAGAAAATTCGGTTGGAACATCATCACCATGGCATGTGACATCAAATAAAACTTCAAAAGAATCATTGTAATCATAAGGAACTGATTCAAGAATTGTCTTATGAATAACAATCCTATTCTCATCAATTTCAATCTTATTGATATTGTTATATTGCATATCAATAGCACCTTGTTTATTTGTAATTATGACATTGATTGTGTTGTCATGTGGAACAATTAAAAGAGGAAATGTAAGAGAAGGAACTCTTTCATATAAAAATGTAAAATCAAATTTTGCAATAAAGTGTCTTGTGACAAGAGGTGGAGGTGTAGCACCACTTTTCCAATTATCAATAAATGATTGCTCTAATAAAGTCGCTTCATGTGGAATATATCGAGCATATGTTTCAATTGGTTTGAATCTATCTTTATGCTCTCTTGTGACTAATGTCTTGTCGGAAAGAGTATATGTGGAATCACTTGCCACATCAGAAAAATTGAATGTGTTGAGAGTGTCCATTTTCAATTCTAATTCAATGGTTTCTTCAGCTTTCCATGAAGCGCGAAGGATGAAATAGAAATAATCGACATCTCCTGTTGAAATTTTGCAATAGTCATATTTATTAAGAGATTGACCTTTCAAAAGATAAGATTGAGACTTATCCAATTTGATTGTCTTATGTATCTCGAATCTTTGATATTGGAAACCTGTGATTGTTTCGTTTGCCTTTGTGGACAAATAAGCTGCGAGGTCATCCACAACAAAGTTTTTCATGTCATCTAATTTTGTATGTTTATAAAGTGTCAAATTACATGTTGCCATTTGTCTACCTCCTATATATTCTTATATATTTCTTCAATAAAATAATAAACATTAATGTCCTTAAATACAACTGACCTTTTGCGAATTGCTTCCTTGAATCTTTGCAATTTTTCTCTCTCATCAATAGAAAGAAGGATGCTTCTATCTACCATGTCTTGGAACTCAAAGCAATATATGGTTCGTTTTGCACTAACATCATCGAGGAATTGACAAAAGTATCTATCACATAAATCATCAATATAAT
>NZ_JAZNIB010000163.1:0-40286 GCF_045577275.1 Methanobrevibacter sp. | reverse complement strand
ACAAGAAATCTTAGATGAAATTGCTATTGAAGACATTTCCCGTGAAATGTTAGTAAAAGTAGCTATGACTGCTATGACTGGTAAAGGAACTGAAAAAGCTCGTGAACCTTTAGCAAACTTAATCATAGATGCTGTACAACAAGTAGCTGACGATGGTGAAGTTGACACTGATCACATTAAAATCGAGAAGAAAGACGGTGCAGTAGTAGAAGAATCTACCTTAATCCAAGGTGTAATCATCGACAAAGAAAAAGTACACCCAGGTATGCCATCTGAATTAACTGATGCAAAAGTTGTCTTAATCAACTCTCCTTTAGAAGTTAAAGAAACTGAAGTAGATGCTGAAATCAGAATCACTGACCCTGCTCAAATGCAAGCATTCATTGAACAAGAAGAACAAATGGTCAGAGATATGGTTAACAAAATCGCTGATGTCGGCGCAAACGTATTATTCGCACAAAAAGGTATCGACGACTTAGCACAACACTACTTAGCTAAAGAAGGAATCTTAGCTGTAAGAAGAGTTAAAAAATCTGACATTGACAAATTAGCTAAAGCAACTGGCGCTACCGTTGTATCCAACTTAGATGACTTAACCGAAGCTGACTTAGGTCACGCAGGTTCCGTAACCGAGAAGAAAATCTCCGGTGACGACATGATCTTCGTAGAAGACTGTCAAGAACCTAAAGCAGTAACCTTACTCGTCAGAGGAAGTACCAAACACATCGTTGACGAAATCGACAGAGCTGTTGATGACGCAATCGGTGTAGTAGCTGCTACTGTAGAAGACGGTCAAGTTGTAGCTGGTGGAGGAGCTCCTGAAATCGCTATGGCTAAAAAACTCAAAGAATATGCACAATCCATTAGCGGAAGAGAACAATTAGCAGTAACTGCATTTGCAGAATCCTTAGAAATTGTTCCTAAAACCTTAGCTGAAAACGCTGGTTTAGACAGCATTGACTCTTTAGTAGACTTAAGAGCTGCTCACGAAAAATCTGCTTACATGGGATTAAACGTATTCACTGGTGATGTTACTGACATGAAAGAAGAAGGTGTTGTAGAACCTAAACGTGTCAAAAAACAAGCTATCCAATCTGCTTCCGAAGCTGCTGAAATGATTTTAAGAATCGATGACGTAATCGCTTCCAGCGGAACCAGTGGCGGCGACATGCCAATGGACCCAAGTATGGCTGGCGGCATGCCTCCAATGATGTAGCCAAGCTTTTGACCTTCGGTCAAAACCTTGACCAAAATATTTTCACTAGTTGGGAGTAACCCAACTATTTCTTTTTTTATTTTTTTCTATTTTTTTAAGATTTTTAAGATTTTTTCTATTCTCTTAAGGTTTTTTCTATTTTTTTAAGATTTTTAAGATTTTTTTCTATTTTTTATTTTCGCATGTTATGTTTGTCTCCAATAGAAGAAATAGAGAACTTAACTTGCTTTATTATTAAATTGTTAAGTTTTCTTGCCTTAAATTAAATAGTAAACCTTATATATGCTACATAATATATAATATTATATATCAAATTTGGGGATTGATATGATTAAAAAAAGATGGGGAATCATCCTCATCATTGCAATTCTACTTATATTAAGTATTAATTCAGCATTTGCCTATGATATAAATGGTGAATTGGACACTATTAATGAGGATTTTGATGAGGGCTTGAATGTTCCTATAGAGGAAAATAATCAGGAATGGGATGTTCCTGTTGAGGATTTTGATGAGGGCTTGAATGCTCCTGATGAGGATAATCAGTTATCTCAAGAGACTAGAACATTTGCTAATCTAAATCAGGACATCAATGAGAACCAATATGATGAAATTAATTTGACTTGTGATTACACTTTTAATTCTACTTCTGATAAAAATTACAAGCAAGGCATTAGCATTTCACGCAATCTGACCATTAACGGAAACGGTCACACATTGGATGGGAATAATGCTGCAAGAATATTTAACATTACAAATAATAATTTAAACGTAATCTTGAAAGATCTTATTTTTATAAATGGTAAAAATACCAATGGTGGAGCAATATTCGGTAATTCAATTGCTTTTAACTGTACTTTCATAAACAATAATGCAAGCGCTTATGGTGGTGCCATTTATAGAGGGTCAGCCATTAACTGTACTTTTCTAAACAACACTGCAAAGGAAGGGGCTGCAATTTACGTTAACACCAAAAATATTACAATTGCAGATTGTACCTTCGAAAATAATGTTGCAAGAGAATATGGAGGTGCGGTGTCAGTTGATTCAACATCAAACACCATTATAGCAAATTGTACCTTCAATAGGAATAGTGCAAAAACTGGCGGTGCCCTAAATGTAGGCTACTCTACAAATACTTCCATTTCAGATTCTAATTTCACTGGCAATAATGCTACATCAAGTGGTGGGGCAATCTATTATGACTTTGCAATCGGAACCTTGATTGACAATTGCTATTTTGAAAATAACCAAGCTTTGGTCAATGGAGGAGCGTTTGCTTGGGTTTACAGTAATGGAAATATTAGCCATATCCGATTTAAACGCAATATTGCAGGTGAAAATGGTGGAGCAATCTACATTAATATATCCAATACCACTGCTATGGTTAATGAACAAATGCTTTCAAATTGTTATTTCATAGAAAATCATGCAAAAAATGGTGGAGCGGTATATAACAATGATTCTTACAGATTTTACGCGGAACCTCTTTATTTCATGAACAATTCAGCAGAGGAAAATGGTGGTGCCGTATATTGCAAGGATTCCTGTGAATTATCAAATTCAATGTTCATTAGCAATTCTGCTGTGGGAAATGGTGGTGCGGTCTTCTGTAATGACTACTGTTTATTCTTTAATGATGAATTTTTAAACAACTCTGCAGAGGGAAGTGCTGGTGCGGTCTTCTGTAATGACTACTGTGCATTATATAAAATTAATTTCACTGGCAATTCTGCTTACGATGCAGGAGCCATTTATTCTAATGACTACAATGATTTCTATAATCTAAAATTCAACAATAATACTGCTTCAAACTATGGCGGTGCTCTTTATTGTCATAGTTACTCTAATTTTTCCACTTCAGAGTTCATTGGCAATTCTGCTATTGGTGGGTCCACCATTTACATATCTGGAAATTTCAACATCATTGAAGATTCCACTTTCTTATCAAATAAGGCAGAGCCTACATTCGAAATAACTGATGAACATCTTGTTTTAACCCTCGCATTAACTGGAGAGAACACCCATATAAATGCCATTTACTCATGGTTTGACCCTGAATTCAATAATGTTGTCTATTGGAATGGAACCACTTCTAATACAGATATCGCAGTTCCTCTTTCAGGAAGCTGTCCAGGAATAAACTTCACCATTGAAATATATGATTCAAATGATAATTTGATTGACAGATTCAATAGAGAGACAAATGGGGAAGGAAAGCTTATTTTAGACTATACCTATTTGGATGTTGGAGAGTACCTATGCAAGATTTATCATGAAGATGACGATTACTTTAGAGAATTCAATATAAGCCAAAACTTAAAAGTTGGAGAATTTGGCAAGTTAGAAAACATACTCCATTTTGCAGATGACAACAGCATCATTAACCTTACACAAAATTACACTTATTCCATTGGATTCGATACCATTGACAATATTGGAATTGAACATTCCAATTTGACAATCAATGGTAATGGATACACAATCAATGCATTAGATCAATCCTTCCCGATATATATTACTAGATTGGATAATATCAATATTTCCAACTGCAATTTTATGGGTAAGATATCATTTAGTGTTGTGAATATGACCAATTTCAATTTCATCAATTGTAGTTTTATCAATTCCTTTGCTTCTCTTAAGTGTGTAGATACAGGCACTGTTCATATCATTGATAGCAGTTTTGACAATTCTGGCTTTGACGATTCTAGCAATGATGGAGCATGTGAGTTTTCACAATGTGACAATGTGATTATAGAAAACTCTAATTTCACAAATATCCATAATTATTATGGAACAATCTTCTTAGTTAACAATAAAGCAAATTTAATTTCAGGTTGTATTTTCAATAATAATAGCGCCTCCTCTGGTGGAGCAATTAATGCAAATTATCTTGAGGACCTTATTATAGACAATTGCAGTTTCTTCAATAATTCTGCTAGCAGTTCAGGAGGAGCAATTTTCTGCGGTGCAGATAATCTTATTGTAAACAATTCTCAATTCATGGATAATTCCGCTAATCGGGGAGCGGCAATCAGATCCGATGGAATGAATGATCTTTATATTAATTCAGTATTTTTAAATAATAAAGCAGAGTATTCTCAGTTTAAAGTTGAGGTAAATGACGATCTGCAAGCTCTAATTGTCTTTTCAGGAGAAAACGATTTTATCAATGCAATCAATTCAAGGTCTCAAGCAAGATTCGAAAATGTAACCTATTGGAATGGAACAATCGCAAATACTGATATCTCATCTCCTAAATATATTTCCAATCCTGGAGTGGATATCACCATTAAAATATATGACATACATGATAATCTGATTGAAACAGTCATTGAAAAGACAGATAAAAACAATCGTTTAACCTACAATATCTTGGATTCACCTTCTGGAGGATATAAATTCGTCTTTTCTCATGAAGATGATGGATATTATACAAATTCCACTCTATTCGAGTTTAATCTTACAAGGATTGGAGGTTATGAAACAGTTGGTGACTTTACAATATTGCAACTCTTGATAGACAATGCAAATGACAATGATGTCATCAACTTGACTCGAGATTACACATATTCCCCAGAGCTTGATACTATTGATTTTATCCTAATCAATAAGAATAACTTGACAATCAATGGTAATGGCCATACAATCGATGCATTAAACCAATCCAGATTATTTGAAATAGACGCAGAGAATGTAACTTTAGAAAATATGGATTTTGTAAATGGAACTTCCCAGCAAACTCTTATTTATATTTGGGATGATTCCATAAATTGCTTAATAGATAATTGTAATTTTATAAATAATAATCCAGACTCTAATTATGAAGATATATTTGTAAATTCCCAGAATTTCGCAATAATGAATTCCAATTTCATAAATACCACAGGTATTGCCATAAGATTGACTTACAAGGTAAAGAATGTTACAATTGAAAATTGCAGTTTTATAAACAATACTTATTCCATCCGTTCAGCTGGAAATGAAAACATTTTAATCAGCAAATCTAGTTTCATAAATAATTCCGCTATAGAATTATCAAGCAATGCAGTCATTATTGAAGATTCAAATTTCACAAACAATCATGGGGATTACTCTGGAGGAGCAATTAATTTAATAGCAAATGTTTCAAACATTTCAAATTCTATCTTTATGAATAATGTCGCCCGATATGATGGGGGAGCCATATATCTAAATGGTGATGTTTTTAACATATTCAATTGCACATTCATTGCCAATACTGCTAATGGCTCTAATAGCTATGGAGGGGCAATGAGTGTAAAGGCCAATAACACCAATATAAGCTCTTGCGATTTCTTCAATAACTCTGCAAGTTCATTAGGAGGAGCCCTTTATTTGGATATTCAGGAAAGCTCAATTGTCGATAATTCTACTTTCAGATTCAATTCTGCAGATGAGGGAGCAGCAATCAATTGGTGGGGAATAGAAGCTATTTTGAAAAATTCTACCTTATTGGATAATAAAGCCAGCTCCAAATCATTATCACTAGATGGCGATATCGATGAGGTCATAACCATCAAATTCACAGGAGGAAACAATTATATCAATGCGATCTATTCCTCTAGCGGATTTGAAATGAAAGATGTTGTTTATTGGAATGGTGAAATTATAAATAGCGGTAATGATAGGCCTATAAGAAATCAGTGTCCTGGTCAAAATATCACTTTGGAAATCTATGACTCTCAGGATAATCTTGTCCGAAACCTTACATTGGTAAGCGATGGGGAAAGTAAGGTCTATTATGACATAAGTGATTTGCCTTATGGAAATTATTCATTTAAGGCTTATCATTTGGATGATGAATATTATGGTTATATTGGTGGTTTAAACGGAACTTTTGTCGTTAACCGCTCTCATAGTTCAGTTAATATCAATATTGATAACGGAACAGAATTCTATTATTCAGATTGCAACATCTCATTTGATATCTTTAATAAGACCACAGCAAGGGTTATCATAACAAATTATGATGGAAGTGAAGTTTACATCAATCAAACAACTGATGAGGATTATGTTCTTGTTGATTTGAATCCAAATGAAGAATATTATATTATAACTGTTTACAATGAACCGTCTTCAGATTATTACGGAAGTCAGGATTCAAGATTATTCAAAATCTTAAAGGCAAACTCTTCAATAGTCATTGATCCAATTCCAGATGTGGTCTATAATAATGAGTTTGACATTAGCTTTGATGGAGAATACTTGGGAGCAGTCAATGTAACAATCGTTGATGGCAATAACAACACAGTATTCACTGAAATTACCACAGGAAAATCCATTTCAATACCAGTTTTACCTGTCGGCACCTATAATGTTACAATCATCAATAAAGAGGATGATTATCATAGCGAAAGCATCAATTCAACAATTTTCAACATCATTAAAGCTTCCAATTATGTCAATGTCACAGTTGATGATGTTGTTTATGGCGAAATGGCAGTGATTGTCGTTTCTGCTGATGTCGATGGAGATTATATTATTTGTGTGAATGGAACTGATGTGGCTGTCAATGTGGTTGATGGTAAGGGCAATGCTAGCTTATCTTTAGACGCTGGCAGTTATTACGCTAATGCGTCATTCGAGCATCCTAATTATGATTCAATTCTAAATAATGCCACTTTCACTGTTGGTAAGGCTATTAATAATGTGAATGTAAGTGTTGAGGATGTTGTTTATGGTGAAAAGGCAGTGATTGTTGTTAAGGCTGATGTTGATGGTGCTTATATAGTTGACATTAATGAATCTGATGTTAGAGTTAATGTTGAGAATGGTGAGGGCAATATTAGCTTGTCTTTGGTTGCTGGAACTTATTATGCTAATGCAACTTTCAATAATTCTAATTATGATTCAGTTGTTACAAATGCTACATTTACTGTTGGTAAAGCTGTTAATAATGTGAATGTAAGTGTTGAGGATGTTATTTATGGTGAAATGGCAGTGATTGTCGTTTCTGCAGACCTTGATTATATTTATGTCGTTGATGTGAATGGAACTAATGTAACTGTTGATGTAATGAATGGCAGAGGAAATGCTAGCTTGTCTTTGGATGTAGGCAGTTATTATGCTAATGCAGTATTCGAGCATCCAAATTATGATTCTGTTATAAATAATGCCACCTTTGTTGTTGGCAAGGCCACAAATAATGTTGATGTAAGTGTTGAGGATGTTGTTTATGGTGAGATGGCTATTGTTGTCGTTTCTGCTGATGTTGATGGTGCATATCTTATTGATGTGAATGGAACTGTTGTGGCTGTCAATGTGGTTGATGGTGTAGGCAATGCTAGTTTGTCTTTAGGTGCTGGCGGTTATTATGCTAATGCAACTTTCAATAATTCTAATTATGATTCTCTTGTTACAAATGCCACATTCACTGTTAGAAAAGCTGCAAATGCTGTGAATGTAAGTGTTGAGGATCTTGTTTATGGCGAAAAGGCAGTGATTGTTGTTTGCGCTGATGTTGATGGCGCTTATCTTATTGATGTGAACGGAACCATTGTGACTGTTGATGTGGTTGATGGTAAGGGCAATGCTAGTTTGTCTTTAGGTGCTGGTAGTTATTATGCTAATGCAGTATTCGAGCATCCTAATTATGATTCTGTTGTAACTAATGCCACCTTTACTGTTGGCAAAGCCATTAATAATGTTAATGTAAGTGTTGAGGATGTTGTTTATGGTGAGATGGCGGTTGTTGTTGTTTCTGCTGATGTTGATGGTTCTTATCTTGTTTGTGTGAATGGAACTAATGTGACTGTTGATGTAGTGAATGGCAGAGGCAATGCTAGCTTGTCATTGGATGTAGGCAGCTATTGTGCCAATGTGACTTTTGTTGATTCTAATTATGATAATGTTATCATTCCTGCTTCATTTAATGTTTTGAAATTGGATAATCTTATTAATGTTTATGCAGGTAATGTCAGCTATGGAACTGATGTGGCCATTTTAATCAGTACTGGTGTTGATGGTGTTTATGCTCTTGATGTGAATGGCAGTTTGTATGATGTCAGTGTGGTTGATGGTGTGGGCAGTCTTGTCTTGTCTCTTCCTGCAGGTGACTATTATGCAAATGTGACTTTCAATGATAATTATAATTATAATAATATTATAAATAATGCACAATTTAGTGTTTTCAAATTGAATAATCCTATAAATATTTATGCGGATGATGTCAGCTATGGTAGTGATGTGAATATTGTGATTCGTGCTGGTGTTGATGGTGTTTATGCTCTTGATGTGAACGGCAGCTTATATAATGTCACTGTTGCTGGCGGTGTGGGCAGTCTTGTCTTGTCTCTTCCTGTTGGCGACTATTATACAGATGTGACTTTCAATGATAATGATAATTATAATAATATTGTTATTATCACTGCTTTATTCAGCGTTTTGAAATTGGATAATCCTGTTAATGTTTATGTAGGTAATGTCAGCTATGGATCTGATGTGAGTATTGTGGTCCGTGCTGGTGTTGATGGTGTTTATGCTCTTGATGTGAACGGCAGCTTATATGATGTCACTGTTACTGAGGGTGTTGGAAGGATTGAATTGTCTCTTCCAGCTGGGGACTATTGTGCAAATGTGACTTTCAATGATAATGATAATTATAATAATATTATAAACAATGCTCTATTTAGTGTTTTGAGAATTGATAATGTCACTGTAAATGTTTTTGCAACAAATGTTACTTATGGAACCAATGTGTCTATTGTTATAAGCTCTGCTGTTGATGATGACTTTGTTCTTGATGTGAATGGCAGTTTGTATGATATCAGTCTTATTGATGGTGTGGGAATTCTTGAATTGTCCCTTCCTGTTGGTGATTATTATGCAAATGTGACTTTCAACAATCCTAATTATGATTATGTCATATCAAATGCTTTGTTCAGTGTTTTGAAATTGGATAATCCTATAAGTGTTTATGCAGGTAATGTCAGCTATGGATCTGATGTTAGTGTTGTGATTCATGCTCTTGCTGATGGTGTTTATGCTCTTGATGTGAACGGTAGCTTATATGATGTCACTGTTGCCGAAGGTGTTGGAAAGCTTGAATTGTCCCTTCCTGCTGGTGACTATTATGCCAATGTGACATTCAATGACAGTGCTAATTATAACAATATTATAACTAATACTTTATTCACTGTTTTAAAATTGGATAATCCTGTTAATGTTTATGTGGCTAATGTCAGCTATGGCAATGATGTGGCTATTTTAATCAGTGCTGCTGTTGATGGCATTTATGTTCTAGATGTGAACGGCAGCGAGTATGATGTTGCAGTATCTGACGGTGTAGGAAGAAAAGTCTTGTCTCTTCCTGTTGGTGATTATTATGCCAATGTGACCTTCAATGATGATTCTAACTATAACATTATTATAAGCAATGCGTTATTCTCTGTCGTTAAAGCTAATACATCAATCAGTATCACTCCAATTTCTGATGTGGTTTACAACAATGAAATTAATGTTGAGATGAATATTGTTAATTTAACAACTGTCAATCTAACTGTAACTGATATGGATGGTAACGTTGCATTTAATGTAATCACTACAAGTGGATCTATTGTCATTCCAGCTTTGCCTGCTGGAACATATAATATTACAGCAATTAACAATGAAAATGATAATTATGCAGAAAACTCTGATTCAATTATCTTCAATGTTCTTAAAGCAAATTCATCTATAGGCATAATTACTCAGATTTCAGATATGGATTACGGCAATGGATTCAATCTTGAGTTTGATGGAGACAATATGACAAATGTCAATGTAACTGTAATAGATACTGTTAACAATGTGCTTGTATTTAATGAGATTACCAACAATAAAATCATCTTCATTCCAGTTTTACCTGTAGGAACTTATAATATTACAGCAATTAACATAGGTGATGAAAATCATATTGCAAGTTCTGATTCAAGAATTTTCAATGTTCTTAAAGCTGACAATATTGTAAAAGTCTCTGTTATTGATGTTTATTATGGAAATAATGTAATCGTTAGGGTTCTTGCCAGCGTTGATGGTGTATATGACCTTGACATTAACGGAACAAGGAAGACTGTAACAGTAGCTGGCGGCGAAGGAAGCGTTTCATTGTGGTTTGCTGTTGGCGACTATTATGCAAATGTCACTTTCGATAATCCTAATTACAATTCTATCATTGAAAATGATGTCTTCAGTGTCTTGCCGAATGATGATTATGATATTGCTGTTGGGGCAAACAGTCCGATCTATGGTGATGACCTTGTTGTTTCTCTAAGGCTTCCGCAAAATGCAACAGGAAATGTCAGTTTCATAATAAATGGTACTTTATACAGTTCAATGATTATCGATGGCTATGCCAAATCCAATATTCCTAATTTAAAACCTGGAGATTATATTCTTTCAGTTATTTATAGTGGGGATGAATCTTATAATGGCAAAACAGTTAATCTTGATGTTCATGTTAAAAAAGTAAGTATGAAGATATATGCTGCTACTTATGGATGGGCAAAAACAATTAAGTATCAAGCAAGATTAATAGATGAAGATGGAAATGCTGTTTCAAATAAGGAAGTGTTGTTTTCCATTAATGGAAAAACATTTAAATCATATAGTGATGCTAATGGTTATGCTAATGTCAGTCTTGGCTTGAAAATTGGAGTCTACAATATCACTGCCAGTTCATTATATGGCAAGATTACTAAGAAAATCACTATTGTTTCAAGATTCAAAGGAAACAAGAATATCAACATGTATTATTTTGATGGAAGCAAGTATTCTTTTAAGGTTTATGGAAATAATGGAAAGTTGGTTGGAGCAAATCAGGTAATCAAAGTCAAAATCAATAAGAAGACTTACAAAATCAAGACCAATAAGAACGGTATTGCACGTTTGACCATTCCAAAAACTGTAAAGCCTGGTAAATATACAATTACAGCAAGCTATAAGGGACAAACCATTAAGAATACAGTTAAGATCAAGAAGATCTTAAGTTCCAAAAAGCTATTCACTGTCAAAAGAACAGCTAAAAAGCTAGTGTTGACAGCTAAACTTAAAAAGAAACTAAAAGGCAAAAAAATAACTTTCAAATTAAATGGTAAAAATTACAAGGCAAAGACCAATAAAAAAGGTGTTGCAAAAGTCACTATTAAGCAAAAAGATATTAAAAAGCTTAAAAAAGGAAAAACATATAAAGTAAAAATTTCCTACTACAAAACCAGTTTAAATACAAAAGTTAAGGTTAAATGAGGATTACAGTTTAAATACAAAAGTTAAGGTTAAATGAGGATTACAGTTTAAATACAAAAGTTAAGGTTAAATGAGGGTTATTGTAATTATTTAAAAGATTAAGAATCTAATTTAGGGGATAACTATGAAAAGAAGATATTTGATGCTGTTTAACATAATATTGATCATTTTAACATTGGGCGTTGTCAGTGCAGGTGATGTTGATGTCACTTCTAATGATGCGGATATCTTGGCATCTGCAGATGATTCTGTTGATTTGTCTGCATCTGTTGAGGATGTGGATGTTGCTTCTGGTGATGCTGATGGCATTTTGGAGTCTGTGGATGATTCTGTTGATTTGTCTGCATCTGTTGCTGATGAGGATGCCGTGTCTACAGATGATTCTGTTGATTTGTCTGAGTCTGTTGATAGCGATGACATTATTGCAGATGACGATTATGTCAGCGGAACATATGTTGAGCTTAATTCATATGATCTCTTTTCAGACAATCCTCATTCAGTAAATATTTATAATGGCTCTGATTATGTGGCCATAATACATGCGCCAACCCAATCAGAAGGCACTGCACATCTTTCAATTGGAAAGAATGATGGTGATGCCATAGAAATTTTCAGCAGTTCCGTTCAGGAACTCTATAAGGAAATTGATGGTAATGATGATGATTACTCTTATTACTACATAAGGCCAGATGATATTGATGTACCTTATGTTCCAGATATATATTATGTTTTGGTTGAATATAAAAGAGGATTGACATCCTTAACTGACTTTGATGAAGGATATGTGAATTTTGTTGAAGATTCACGTCATGTTAGGGTTGAAGCTCCTCCTGAGATAGTCATTGGGGATTTCGATAGCAGTTACATTCTCATTTTTGTTGAAGGAACTAAGGGAAATCTTCGTGTCTGGGTTGATGGAAAAGAGGTATTGAATGATTCAGTCTATAATCTAAGATATATTAATGAGACTGATGAGTTCAGATATTATATTCCAATATTTTTGGATAATCTCTCTATAGGCACACACACATATAGCGTTTCCTATTACGATGGCAATTGGGATAATGTAACCATTTATGATACAATTGATGTGACCTATCTTTTAGAGGTTTATCCAAATCTTGATGAATCCTATTATGACCTTCCATTCTATATTGACAGTTATCCATTCATTTATGGCGATAATGTCACTTTCTCAATTCTATTGCCTGATGATGCAAAGAACAGTGAAATAAAAGTCAATGGAAAGGCTTATGAGATTTTCCCAATAAATGGCCTTGCCAGCTTGACATTATCAGATTTTGAATTAGGCGAAAATATCTTAAATTTCATTTATGATGATCCGTATTATGGCGAAAAGTCATATTCATTATTTTTACAAGTAAATCCTTGGTATATTCCAAGCACTGTGCCTTCTGGAAGTAATGATGGAATCAGATTGAGATTGCCAAGTGACGCCCAAGGAAAATTGAATATTTCCATTTGGGATGATGAGGAATACGATTGGCATTTTGTAGAAAGCATAGACCTTGTAAATGGCCAAGCAGATTATGCCTTTGATGATTATCCTTGGACAATCGGCACACATAAGATTTTAGTGGAGTTTGACGGTGAAGAATATAGTTTCGTCAATGAAACCACTATTGAAATTATTCCAAATGTTGTCTACAATAATGTATCAATTGGTCAAATGGCTGCTCTTTCCATCAATCTGATTGGTATGAAAGGCAATGTCACTGTCACTCTCAATGGTGAAAATCTGACAACCAACGAATTGGATTATTTCGGAAAAACCATTGTTATAATTTTTGGAGATAAGTTAAATGTAGGCAAAAACATTTTCACAATAAGCTATGAAGGGGATTCCAGCATTGTTCCTTTCGCCTATTATGATTTGAATATTGGAAAGTATGTTCCATCTGAATACGAATTATGGGTTGAGCCTGTATTCAGTGCTCCTACAGAGTTTTCAGAAAGTGGGGGGACTGAAATAACATTGGACTTGCCTGAAGGAACAAGTGGAAATATTACAGTCTATGTCAATGATGAAGCAATTTCAACAATTCCAGTTCATAGTGGGGAAAATAACATAACAGTATCCGGTTTAAGTTATGGGAATAACACTGTCAAATTCGTTTATATTGGTGATGATGGTGAAACTTATGAATTTAACCGAATAGTCAATGCTCCAAAGAAGAAGGTAACAATAGATGTTGCAATTCCTGCAGTGACTAAAATTCCACAATTTGTAGTTAATCTGCCAAGTGATGCAACCGGTAGTTTATATGCTGTTGTTGAAGGAGAAATCTACCGTGTTGATTTGAAGAATGGTCAAGCGACTATAATTGTTCCTAATTTGACAAATGGCGTTTATGATGTAAAGGTCTATTATGATGGTGATGCCAAATATGGTGCATTTATGGTAGAGGTTCCAATACTAATCAACATTGTCCCTGATTTAAAAGATCCGAAATTGACAATTAAGGTTCCAAGTGTTTATAAGGGCAAAAAAGTGAAAGTTACAATCACTACTGTCAAGTCTTTCACAGGCAAGGTAAAGGTTAAAATCAAAAATAAAACTTATACTGTCAAGGTGGTTAATGGAAAAGGAACATTAAGTGTTTCAGGGCTTGCTGTAGGGACCTATACTGCAACAGTGACATTTTCAGCTAACAAAGTGTACAAGTCCAGTAAAAAATCTGTTAAATTTAAAGTCAAAAAGAATGTTTATAAATTAGGCCTTAAAAAGGTAAAAGTCAAAAAGTCTCTTAAAAAGTTAACAATCACAGCTAGTTTGAAAATCAATGGCAAAATCGCAAAGGGCAAGAAACTCACATTTAAATTCAATAAGAATGTTTATAAGGCTAAAACCAATAAAAAAGGAGTTGCAAAGATAGTCATTAAGAAAAGTGTGCTTAAAAAACTAAAAGCAGGCAAAAAGATAACATATCAAGTAAGTTATGGTAAAAAAGTTCTCAAAAGGAAAGTAAAAGTTGCGAAATAATTGGAGAGATATGAAAGATATAAAAAAATATGTTATAATTGATATTCTTTATAATAAGTTTGGGAGACATTTTATAATTATTATTGAAAATAAAATTTTGCATTGGTGGGGAAAATGAGGAAAACTAAAATTTTATTAATGGCATTTGCAGTATTGTTCTTGCTGTTAGGTGCTGTTAATGCAACTGATGTAGGAGATATTGCAGATAATGCACTGCATGAGGATAGCTATGATTTAAATGCTGAAGATAGTATTTTAGGTTCTGATAGTGATATATTGGAATCTGATGGACTTAGTTTAGGTTCTGATGATGATATGTTGGTATCTGATGAGCTTGGTTTAGGTTCTGATGAGGATACCTTATCTTCAGATGGAAATGTCCTCTCTTCTAGTGATGATTCTCAATCTTTGGAAGCAGAAAAGGATTTTAATGGAAATTCATTCTCCCAATTGCAAAATGAAATAGATGGTTGCAGCAATAATGATGTCATCATCTTAAACAATGATATTTCCCAAGAGGACTCAACTCCAATCCTAATACAAAAGTCATTGACAATAGATGGAAATGGCCACACTATTGATGCACAGGAAAGATCAGGTATTTTTAGAATCCGTTATGCAAATATAACATTAAAGAACATAATATTCAAGAATTCAAAAGCTGGAAACTTCGGTGCCATAGAGATTTATGATAGCCAATGTAGTATAATAAACTGCAGCTTTGAAGATAATCAAGGCATATTCGATGGTGCTGCAATTTCAATGCTTTCTGGAAGTTTGAATCTATCTGATTGTACCTTTAATAATAATAAGGCTATCAATAGGGATGGGGGAGCCATTTATTCATTATCTGATATCTATATGTACAATTGTACTTTTATAAATAATTCTGCTGCTTTAGGTGGAGCTATTTATTGTAAAGGCGCTGATTTAACTATTGAGTTTTCACAATTTTTAGATAATGCGGCCAGTGAAAATGGTGGAGCATTGTTCTTGAATTCAGTAAATGAGAGCAATATTATCTTCTCTTCTTTCCTAAGAAATAATGCTTCATTGGAAGGTGGTGCAATTTATTGCAATAATTCCGCAAGCAGCATTGAGGGCAGTTTCTTTATCAATAACACTGCATTAGATGCAGGAGCGATATATTACCTTAATTCTACTAATGCTATGGATGTTTGTTATTTCAATAACAATACTGCTTATGAGAATGGAGGGGCAATAGTTTTCAATGATTCAGATAGTGATATAAGAAATTCCAATTTTGAATCTAATGTAGCAGGGAAAGGAGCTGCAATCTATTGGGCTCTATTGGATAAAGAGCCTCAATGCAATATATCCCAGTCCAGTTTCCTAAACAATAAGGCAGAGTCTTACTCATTGACAAGCAATTTTACTGGAGGCATTTTGAATTTTATGCTTTCTGGATGGAGCAATTATATCAATGCAATCTATGCAGAATCCGCAATTTATCTATCTGATGTTGAATATTGGAATGGATATATAAGCAATACCGATAATGAATTTTACAATAATGGTGCCAGCGGACAGGATATTGTCTTGGAAATCTATGATTCTCATGATGCTCTCATATCCAATGTCACCTTAATGACAAACTCATTTGGCGAGCAGTATTTCGCCACATCTGATTTAGATGATGGATATTACACTTATAAAGCATATCATTTAGACAACAGCTATTATACCTATGCACAAAGCCTAGGCAATTTTACCTTAAATAGGCCAAGCAGTTCAATTAGTCTAAACATCAGCGACAATGTAGAATTCCATTATTTTAACTGTACAATACCTTTTGATATTGTTAATCGTACTTCAGTTAGGGTTCTCATTACAAATGAAAATGGATCATATGTATATCTTAATAATTCTGTAGGGCCAAATGACAGAAGCATAAGTGTTATTTTGGATTCAAGTGATGAATATTACAATATCACTGTTTTCAATCTTCCAAATAATGTTTATCAGGGAAGCCAGGATTCCAAGTTATTCAAGATTTTACCTTCAGATTCCAGCATATCAATAAATCCTATAGAGGAATTTGCTTTTGGAAGGATAGTAAATGTCACATACGATGTTGAATTTGAAACAATAGTTGAAGCAACTCTTTATGATGAAAATGGAAATAGATTATTTAGTCTCATAGTTTCCGATGGCAAGTTCTCTCTTCCAATATTGCCGGTAGGCCAGTACAATTTAAGTGTTGAAAACATTGGAACTCCAAATATTCGCCAAAGCAATGATTCCATTACATTCAATATTATACAAGCTGATAATTATGTCAGCATCTCTGCAAATGATACTGTCTATGGTGATGTGACAACAATACTCATTTATGCAGGGGCTGATGGCAATTATACTCTTGACATAAATGGTTCTTTAATTGATGTAGAGGTTTATAGAAGCAGGGGAAGATTGGAAATGATCCTTCCTGTTGGGGATTATTATATCAATGGAACATTTGATAATCCAAATTACAATTCTTTCATAATAAATGCCACTTGCAGTGTTTCAAAAGCAAATAACACTGCTTTCATAATGGTTGAGGATGTTTTCGATGGATATCCTGCTGTGATACGAATCTATTCACCTATAAATGGTGTTTATCTTCTTGATGTCAACGGCACATTGATGAATGTCAGTGTCTTTAACGGAATAGGAAAAGCAGAAATGTTGCTTCCTATCGGATTTTATTATGCAAATGCAAGTTTTGACAATCCGAATTACAATACTGTTATAAGCAATGCTACATTCAATGTTTATGAATTGGTTCTCAGCGGTCTAGATGATAACGGTGGCAGTACTGGAAATACAAGTTCTAATGGTACAAGTTCAGGTAATGGTACAAGCTCTGTTAATGGCACAAGTTCCGCTGATCCATCAGTTACTGTACGAACTTTTTCAAGGTTCAGTGGAAACAAGAACATTTCCATGTACTACTTTGATGGAAGCAAGTATTCCTTTAAGGTTTATGGAGATAATGGAAAGCTGGTTGGAGCCGGTCAAGTCGTTGTCGTCAAACTCAATAAAAAGACTTACAAACTTAAGACAAATAAGAATGGAATTGTAAGTTTGACTATTCCAAAAAATGTAAAGCCTGGAAAATATAGCATAACTGCAAGCTATAAGGGACAGACAATTAAGAATAGGATTACTGTAAAGCAAATTTTAAGTTCCAAAAAGACCGTAAAGGTTAAAAGAACAGCTAAAAAATTAGTATTAACCGCAAAATTAAAGAAGAAATTTAAAGGCAAAAAGATTACATTCAAATTCAGAGGTAAAAAGTATACAGCAAAGACCAACAAAAAAGGTATTGCTAAGGTTACTATTGGTAAAAAGGTACTTAAAAAGCTTAAAAAGGGGAAAAATTACAAATTAACTATCACATATTATAAAGTAACTTTAAAGGCAAAAGTTAAAAAAATTTAAAAATGAGGATTAGAGAAATTTAATGAAAAGGGGATTAATTATGAATATTTATAAAGTTTCCATTGTATTTTTGATTTTATTGTTAGGTGTGGGCTTTGTTTCTGCATCTGATGATGTTGGGGATTTCAATGGTGCTGATTATTTAAGTTCAGATGGCGCTAGTATTGATGAGGATGTTTTAGGCACTGATTCTTTAGGTTCTGATGGTTCCAGTGTGGATGAGGACCTTTCAAGTGCCGATTCTCTTAGTGCAGAGGAGGATGTTTTAGGCGCAGATGATGATGCAAATCCAAGTCTTGATGATGAGGAATCTGTTGATGATGATGTAAATCCGGGTGTTTATGATGAGGGACCTGAGGGTTATGATTATGATTCTGCTTATATTGATTATTGGATTGAGTATTATTCTAATTTATTGAATGGATCTTCCCAGTCTGGCCTTATCTGTGGAGATGCTAGTGAAATTGTTACCAGCGATGTAACTCTCTATGATTTTAATGATGCTTATCGTGTAAAGGTTTTGGATGATGAGGGCAGGCCTGTTTTTAAGGGTAAGGTTGATTTTTATGTAAATCATGAGTTGGCTGATACTTCTTTCCTTGACTATAAGGGTATCGCTTCCTTTTATTTGGATTCCTGCATTAATGCTAGTGGCTCTTATGACATTGTTTCTATCTATTCCGATCTTGATGATTCCAATTCCATTATGACCCATCAGCGTGTTGATGTTGATAATGTTCTTATGAGTGAGCGGGATATTAGGATTATCAATGAAGGCATTAAGCTGTATGATTTAGGTGAGTATTACAGCGTTAAGGTAGTTGATAAAGAGGGCAATCCTGTCACTGATGGATATGTTGTTTTCATTGTTTATGATAGGGTTTATTATGCTAATATAAGTGATGAAGGTATTGCCAGCTGTTTCTTGCCTTTAGATTTGAATTTCACTGGTAATCTTCTTGTTTGGAGCATTTATTCTGATGGTAATTTGTATGATTTGAGTCTTTGTGAGCAGATAAGCATTGGCACCCGTACAATGGTTTCCTTGGATAAAACTTCTCTTGGTTCTCGTATGGTCACAAGATGGAATGGCCGTGATTTTGTTTATGGCGACGGCAAGTATGTTGCTTATCTTGGCGATAATGGTTATCTTGTTATAGAGTTGAGCGGTAACACTTATCTTCTCCAAGAGCTTAACATAAGCACAGAAAGTGATTTTAATTTGAAGTTGCATTCTTTGGCTGAGTATATTAATACGTATGATGTTGTGGTTTTGAATCTGGCTAACCGTACTTATGATATGGATATTTATAATCCTTGTTTTAGTGATCAGGAGTGGGATTATGCATCCAGGTTTGCCTATGGTCAGTTGATTGTGAATGGTAATGGCGCTACAATTTTAGGAAGCCGTGATCTTAATTTCATGTATATTGGTTCTGATGCCAATGTCAATTTCTTTAATGTGAACATCACTAACTTCGACCATTGCTTCATCAATCATGGAAGCCTTATGTGTAAGGAGTGTGTCTTTTATGATAATGTGGTTTATAAGACTGATGTAAAGCTTTGGGGTTCCGGTACAGTTGTTCATAACTATAATACAGTATTCTTTGATGATTGTTTATTTATTGATAATGATGCGACATTTAATGCGATTACCACTGATCATATGGGTGCTTCCATTTTGTATGCTGAGCCTTATTCCCTGAATATTTTCAATGGTCTTTATGGTACTATGTATGCTGATTCCTTTTATTGTGATGAGTACAGTACCACTATCATTTATAATAGTAATTATGAGGGAGTTTCTAATTTGTTGAAGGATTCTGAGGTCATGACAAATGCCTATTTCACTGTTGTTGATGATAGTGTTTTCTATACTGGCGAGCCTTGGGTTGTCAATGTTTCAACCAGTGAGGAGCTGGGCAGTGTCTTTTGGGTTTTGAACAGTTACATTAATGCCACTGAGGTTGTCATTAATTTGGCTCCTGGAGACTATTATTTTGATACTGATGATTATTCAGACCTTAGGTATTATAATTGGAGGTCTAATGCCTATAATGCCATTAAGGACCGTTATTTATTGGATGTAGGCTTTTGTCCAGTTACAATTAACGGTAATGGTGCTGTCATCCGTGTTGGAGGAAATGATGACAATGACGATTATCATTTCGCCTTTGTGGGCAAGTATGGTTCCTTGACTTTGAATGATGTGGAGCTTAGGAATTTCAACACTGCATTGTATGTCACTGGTGGTGTCTTTGCAAATCATTCAGTCTTCAGGGATAATGTGATTGACCATAATTATTATGATGGTGATGATGGTGGTGTTTTCAGAGCCTTTGGAGGTAGTGTGATTTGTCATGATTGCAGTTTCATTGGCAATGGCGGTGATGATGATACTGATGATTTCTATGCTGAGCTTTCATCCTATGTTGAGTTTAGGAATTGTTCCAGTCCTGAAGGTCGTATGAAGGATTCCTATCTCAAGTGCACTTTGGTTGATAAGAAGAACGTCAATCTTAAGGGAGATTCCATTTTTGAGAGAGCATTTGAGGATGGTTTTGAGGATGTCGATTTCGTTGTCTTCAATGTCAGTGATGATGCTTCCTATAATGCTGTTTTCGATTATTTGACTAATCATACCGTGTCTTGTTTGTATATTAATTTCACTGGGGATTATGTATTTAATCTTTCTGATGTTTTCGAGCGCAAGATGTCTGTTGTCTTTATGAATAACGGTTTTGATGTCAGTTTTGATGAGATGAAGATTGAAAAGTCATCTACCCTGAGTTTCATTAATTTTAATTTTGATGATGTTAAGATTGTGAATAAGGGCTCTGTATCTTTTATCAATTGTAGTTTCTTCAATAGGGATGGCGATGATTATTTCATAAAGAATGAGGGATCCTGTTCCTTGGTTAATTGCAGTTTCTTTGATAATGATTGTGATGATGCGATTATTCATAATGAGGGTAGTTTGACTATTTATGATAGTTTCTTTACCAATAATGATTTTGATGACTATGGTGTTATCTATAATGATGGCGGTTCTGTCACTTGTGTGAATACTAAATTTAGTGGTAATGGCGGTTATTATGTTTATAATTTCGCAACTGGTGATTGTGGTTTTGCTTCCACCAGCCATCAAGTGACTATAGTAGAGTTTGATCATCCTTGGTCTAATTTCAAGACTGGTTTGATTAAGGGTGCTTTCTTGTTAGGAACTGCCTTTATTTCTTATGGTGTAGGTTATGGTATTGGTGTTATGGCTCCTGCTGTTACTGGTATGATTGCTTCATCTGTTGCTGGTGCAGGTATTGGTTTAGCTGCTGGAGTTACTTATGGTATGCTTGAGGGGCAAGCTTATCACGACTATAGCAATATGTGGAGCAATGTTTTGAGTTTTACCTTGTTAGGTTTCAGTATGGGTCAGACCGGTTTTGGTGTTGGTAGTACTGATGTGGTCAGGATTAATCAGGAAATTAATGAGAACCTTGTTGTTGATGGTCAAGGTGCTGGTGGTGCTGGTGGTCAGAATCCTCAAGCTCCTCAAAATCCTGGTGCCGGTGGTGCTGGTTATGGAGGATCTCAAGGTTCTGGTGGCTCTAGTGGAGCCGGTGGTTCTCAAGGTTCTGGCGGTGCTGGTTTTAGTGATGGTCATACTTCAATGAATGGTCCGTATCAGAATTCTGCTTATAGGCAAGTGTTGGAGCCTGCTATTCAGGAGAATATGATGGGGCTTAATTCACTTAGGAAATTGCTTCCTGAGCTTTTCACTTATTATACTAATACTTATACCAGTTTGATTTCCAATCCTCAAATCACTGTATTTGATATGTTAAGCTTTTATAGTGCCCTTCATCAGGCTGTGACTGCTCAGCTTATCAGTCTTTATCAGGCTAATGTTCCATCTGGCGGTACAGGTGCTGGTGGTCAGTCCGGTATTCAATCTGGCATTCAGACCATTAGCCCTATTAATGTTGTCACCAGGGTGACTGGTGCTGATGGTGGTGGTTCCGGTGATGGTGGCAGTCAGATTATTGTTGATGGTGAGCCTTTTAGCAATCCTTTTATCAGTTTGGATGGTCAGAGTTCTGCTAATTTGGTGAATGGTTTTATTCATCAGACTGATGGTTATTTGCAAGGGCTTATTCAAGCTGATGGCAATTTGACTTATTTGTTGAATGTCCTTACTGTTCAGTCTTTTATGTATGGTGATACCAATAGGACTCATACTGATAGGGTTTTGACTTTGCTTCGCAATTTCAATCTTTTGTATGAGCGTTCCCAACGTTTTGGTTTTATTATCCTGTCTCCGGAACTTAATAGTAATTTACGTCTTTTTTATGAGAACATTGGTCCTCGAGGTACTGTTCGAGGTATTAATGGTTTGTTTGATCCTAATCGTTTGAATTTTGTTGCGAATTGGGAGCGTATTTATGAGACTAGTTTGGAGATGTTTAATGAGCGTTTGAGATTGGCTGGTCTTGATACTGATTATGAGAATCATCCTGAAGTTGGCACTGTTGAAGTTCTTGAAATGAATATTGTTTCCCTTATTGATAGTTTGAGTTATAGGATGAATGCAAACAGTGCCCATTATAATGAGTTTGTTGCTGTAAGGAATCTTTATACTGAGAATAGCCAAGGCCCTAATAGTCATAATGTGGATTTCCTATGGCATGTCTTTAATTTGCTTAAGGACTTGAATGCTACTGCTGATGTTATAAATATGGATAATTATAATGAAATGGTGTCCTTTGATTTTGCTGATTTAATCAGGCAGAATATTTATAATGGTATCTTCATTCGTCCGGACAATGTTGAAAATTATCCTTATCTAAGTGATTTCTTAAATGAATTCAGCAGTCAAATGGCTTTGTTGAATGCTGTTAACTCTACTTTATATAATGAAATTTCAGTCCGTTATTTCCACAGATCAGAGTTTGATGCGTTAAGTGTTTTGAATGCTACTTTGTATGTTGAAATTATGGGATACTATAATGGCCAATCAGAGTTTGATGCATGGCTAGCTGGTATCCGCCGTCTTAATCAAGCGGATCATTTAGATGATTTGAATCTTATTTCCGATTTAAACATTATTTCTGCTTTAAAAAGTAAATATAGGGAAATCAGCAATAATTTATCATTCTATAGGGATGTGGATATAAGTGAGAGAGACCTTATCTTTTATCAGATTAGATATTTATTAGGTTTGCGTTCTGAACTTCAAGATTTATATAAAACCCTTAGTGATTCTGATAAGATAATGGTTAATAAGTATTTATATGATCAATGCCTTGAAATGAATAAAACATTTAATGGAATACAGTATCAGGAAGGAATTGTGGATTTTACTGAAGATTTAAATAGATTAAGGAATATTGGAGATATCTCAGATAATCATTTTGAAGAATTACTGAAAATATATGCTATATTGGCATCTTCAGGGGATACTAGCAATCTTTTCAGTAGGGATCTTGCTGACTTGGATGCAGGTCAAATTGCAGATATTCTCATAGATGGCCTTCCTAAATTTTATCAAAAAAATTCCTTGTATGCCTCATATTCTAACCATGATTTAAATGCTATGAGACTGTTTAGTGATTTTGTCTATTTTGTTCATTGGGGCAGAACCAATGCAATGGATAATTTAACTCGCATATATAATTTATCTGCGTATTATAGAGAGCAATATGATATATTCTATCAACTGGAATATTGTCTCTATAAAAGCTTGCCTATAGATTTGGATTTATATCGCAATTTCACATTCTATACTTTAAATCGTGCAATCTGGTCTAATGATGTACCTAATAAAATGATTAAGACCTTTGCACCGATGGAAAGCGGTGATTTTGCTAGGCAATTGGTTAATGGATATATGATTAATGCAGTTAACCACTTGCCGACTTTAGCAACTATCACTGAAGACCTTAAGATTTATGAAGAATATGCAAACACCCATATGCCTACTATTCTGTTCATGTTGGCTTTCAACCAATATATAAAAATGAACATAACTCAAATGAATGTTAATGTGCTTGATTTGCTTCTTGTTGAATTAGGTAATTTCTTCACTATTAATCAGGTGTCTGATCTTTACTCAATCATTACATATGATATGCCTGATGAAAATTGGGTAATATCTATGGAAAGGGATATTGCTTCCAATAGAGAAATGAGTTTTTCCAATATTGATGTTAGTGCATTTTCCAATAGGCTAGAATTATTTAGAGATGCATCTCCTGTAGGTTATTGGCTTTTAATGAATTATTGCAGGGAAAACTTTAATTATGATTTGATATCACTGACCCAATGGAAATTTAATAAGAATGAGTATTGCATTAAGAATAAGCAAGGAAAGGACGTGACATATTATGATTTCTGCAATCTTATGTTAAATGAAATGAAGCATATTATGAATACTTTAGACCTTGTTGATGGAAATAACATCACATTTAGAAGTGCTAATCTCACTATTGGCAGATTAATTGATAAGGAAAATCCATACAATAATATCTTTAACAAAAGAAGATTCTTTGAAAATTGGCTAAAAATCGCTAATAAAGAAGATTTGGATGGTAAATTGATACTTGATGAACTGGCTCATGACCTAGGTATTTTAGAAACCCTTAATAGAAATTTATATAATGGCATAATGAGGGAATATTTCCCTGATGCAAGGTCTGCCAGTGATTTGCCTGATATATATGCAACATCATTTCCTTTTGCTCTTTATGATGCATATTGTGCTGCTTATAACAAATTAAGTGCATATAGAAATAATTCATTAGTTTCTGATAATGAAATCAATGCAGTGATTAATCAATTGGATAATAATACCATTGGATTCTTGCCTCAGGATTATGAAAATTCAGTGCGCAGTTATTTATTAAACTATATCTACTTCTGGGAACTGTATCATGATACTGTCACTCACGAAGCCAGTATTAGGGATTATAATGTTGATCCTGGAAGAATGTCTGTTGACCTCTTGGATAAGCCTCTTGCAGAGATTTATAAGAGGTATCTTGAGATTACAAATCTTGCAACATATCATGTATTTGATGATGATGTCGATTTCAATTCCTTGAGCACTGAGGAAATGAGAAATGTATTGATTAATAATCTTTATAGGGCTTATCATGCTCAGGGTAGGTTCGGTGTCGTCTTTGACATTCTTAAGGGAGATGGCATTGAATTTGATAGTTTTATGGGCTATGAGGATTATATATATTCCATTCGAGGAAATCGTGGATTGATTTATTTGTATGATCTTATTCGAGATGGGCTCCATCCTTCTAATGATAAGCCTAATGATAATTCTAATCTTAACCCTATTGATGATGGGTCTACTCCTGATGAGTCTACTCCTGATGAGTCTACTCCTGATTATTATGATCCTAATCATGAGGGAGGTACTTTGCCTTATCAATATCTAGTGGAAGCTAGGCAGGGTTTCAGGGATATAATTGCCGAATATAATAATAATTTCTTACAGGCTTGGAGGCCTTTTGTTATAGCATATACTCCTGTTGCAAATTATCTTCTTGTTAATCTTATGGATAGCAACTTTATGGGGTATTATGGTCGTTATCAAGCTAACATTGTGGAGATTATTGATGAATATTTATCTAATATGATTCTCAATATTAATCCTAATCATAACGATGATCCTAATCCTAATCCTAATCCTAATCCTAATCAAGGTTCTGCTGTTGAAGTGACCATTAGTTCTCAAGACTTTGAAAAAATGAAGGAGATTATTCTTAATCGTGAGGATTATCCTGATACTGATGTGCATCATATTTATAATTTGGATAATGATAGAGATGTGGATGAGTGTTATTTCAGAGGTTCTTGGGATAAGCTTGTTGCAGATTATCCTTTAGCTTCTAAAATGGTTTTAAATGGCCTTATGGGTGGCGATTTGGACAAGTTTATACAGGATAATAAAGGTGATTATGCGAAAATGCGTCAGCTTATTGTTAATTATCTTAAGGCTAAGATTGGTGTTGTGTCTGTTGTTAATCCGGGTTCTAATGTAGATTCTGGTGCTACTGTTAATCCTAGTCAGGATTCTGGCAATAGTCTTGGTTTCACTTCTCAAGATGTGATTGTGTTTAGGGATAGGTTTGATGGTGCGGTTTCTTTCTATGGTGGTATTGTGCCTGCCTGGGAAGTGTTAACTGATAGATCCCCTCTTATTGCTAATTATGTTTTGGAGCATCTTATGGGGGGCAATGTGTCTAACTTTTTAACTTACGACCATTTCTATCATGATGAGGAAACTGTCACTGCGATTATTGTTGAATATTTGAATAATATGACTCGTGATATCCTCAATCCTAATCCTAATAGTGGTTCCAGTAGTGGTTCTGGTAGTGGTTCTGGTAGTGGTTCCGGCACTGGTTCAAATAATAATATTAATCCTAATGATAATGATATTAGTTTAACAGCTGGTGAGTTTAGCGAGATTAAGAAGATATTGGAAGATGACACTATTTATCCTAAAAAGGTTCATTATGTGGTTTCTGATGATTTCTTGAAGTTGTATGGTTCTTGGGATTTACTTGAGGAGAAGTATCCTGTTGTTGCACAAAAGGTTAGAACTTCATTGTTTAAAGATGATGATTTGTTTAAATATGCATTTTTCAATGGTAATCCTTCTGGCAGCTATAGGAATATCCGTCAAAATATCATTGAATTTATCCGTGAAAACATTTACCATGGAGAGGCTGTTCCTGATAAGTTTTCAGAGAAAATTGGTGGCAAGGAGATTTCCCAGTGCACTGTTGATGAGATTTATACTTATGTGAAGAAGGAGCTTCTTGTTTCAAGTCTTGATGATGAGACAATTAAAAAGCTTTCAAATGATGCTGATACTACCTTTGTAGCATATGTTCAATATCTTGATTTGATGGTTGGAAGTGGTGTTTCTGGAGATGAGTATAATAATGGAATAGACCAATTTAAGAATAGTCTTTTAAATATCTTGGAAAAATCAAGGAGTACCAATCCTACATTTGATGCAATAAAGGTTATCTTTGAGAATAAGAACTTGCGTCTGGACTTGAATGAGATCAGCAGTGAATCTTTTGAGTATCAATGCCTTTTGGCTTCTTGGCAAAAGTTTGAAAGTGAGTTTCCGGTTATTGCCAAGTATGTTTTGGAAAAGCGGTTTAATGACAATATAAATAATTTAGAAATATCTTATGAATTGATTGGTGATGATAGAACTCGTCAGGATCTTATTGCTTACATTAAGGATATTCTGTTCAGTGGCAAGGTCAAAGTAGGTCAGAATTCAGTTGCGAGTCAGAATCTTATTTCTCTAAATCCGGAAGTAAGTCAAAGTCTTGAAGTTGGCCGTTTTGTCATAGATCCTGAGAATGTTGCAGGCGCTGATGTTAATAAGATTATGAAGTTCATGGATGATGCTGTTAAAACTGCTAACGGTTTTGTTGGGGAAATTAGGAGAATGGACAGACCTTTAGCTGCATCCTTAAGTTCTCAGATTGACAGTCTCTATCAGGACTATCTTGTTCATGTTGTAAGTTCTAATCATCAATGGCAGTACCTTAAGTTCATCAATGCATTGAATGCTTTGTTTGATAATATTGACCCTGCAAAGTATGTCGATTCCAGTGATAAGCTTAAGAGCTTTATCATTAAGAAGGAGTCTAATACTCATTACTCTCCTCAAAGGTGCATTGATGATATGACCAAGTCACTTGGTATTGCGGATGATTTTGTCCGTGAGGTTAACAAGACCAATAAGGTTTTGGCTAAGAGGATATATGACAAGGCTCATGCTTTATATGATGATTATGTTGCTAAGGTTAAGCAAGGGGCTTATGGAGAGTGGTATTATAGCACTTTTGTTAATAAGTTGAATGGGCTTTTTACTGATTATATTGAGTCCTCTAAGGTTCCTGTGAAGATGGAGAGCGAGGATATTAGCAAGATGTCTAATGAGCAGATTCTTGGCCAGATCGGTGATATGGTGGCTCAACCTTTGAGTTTCCCTAAGAAGATTATGGATTGTTATAATGAATTGAAGAAGGAGAAGAATCCTGATAGGGATGATTTGATTGACTTGTTTAATGATGTTAAGAGTATCAGACCTTCTGTGCTTCAAAGTTATATTAGATTTAATGCTCTTCAGGGAAAATATCCGTTCTTTGATGAGAAAAACTTTTCCAAGGTTTCTGATGTGAAGAATTTGACAAATATGATTAAGAAGGAATTACAGAGTATTTATTCTGCATTGCCTAATCTTTATTTAAGTTTGAATAAGACATTTGACCTTTCAATCTTGGATGATTCCTCTGTTACTTTGGATGATTGCAATAAGCTTCTTAAGGGTTTAAGGGAATTTACTGCAGATTACTTGAAGTTCCATAGTTTGGATATTAACTGGTATAATAGTTTGTCTAGTGAGTTTGGAAGGGGCCATTCATTTAATTCTTTAAAGACTTATTATGACATTAAGGCTGTTGAGTTGGGATTCACTAAGGATCTTTCTCTTGCTGGTTCAAAGACTATTAAGGATTATATTAGGAGTGAGATGGCTTGGCTGAAGGATAATAATCGGAATCTTTATGATTATTATTTGCATGAGATTTTCAATGATGCGGCTTCTGTTGATGATTATTTCGAGAAGTATGAGTTTGCTTTGACTGAGGATGAGATGGATTCAAGTTATCGCAGTCTTTATTTGTTGATTCAGGAATATATTAAACCGTCTAGGGACCTTCTTGTTAAGATTTCTCCATATTTGTATGACCGTTCAAAGGGTAATATTTACATTGGCAGTATTGAGGAAGCAGGTTCCTTCAAGTTCACTGGTAAGAAGAGTGGTTTTACAATTGTTTTGTTTAATGCGATTAGGAATCTTAATAGTTATTCTCTTAAGCTTAATTTGACTGATATCTTGTTGGATTTCATTATGAGTTCTTCAGAGGATGGAAGTATTACCCCTGGCGTTAAGAAGCAGGTTAAGAATAAGATTCTTAAGCATTTGGGTATTCAACATGAGCTTGATGATAATGAGTTCACATTTTTGGTTGATATTATGGATATGAACCTTAATCATAGGTTGCGTAGTTTGCTCTTGTCTGATTATGTCAAAATTATTAATGCTTATTATAATAGTCAGGATAAGGATTATAGGGATTTCTCTGAATATCAGAGAATACGCTTTGAAGTCTTGAGATATCAAGCATTGTCTTATTATCATGTGACTTGGTTTAAGGAGGAGCTTGATCTTTTGAATAATTTGGAGTCTCTTAGGGCTTATTCTGCCTTGAATGGTTTCCTTGAGCTTAAGCTTATTACCAAGAATCATCATAAGAATATTGCAGGCATAGCTTTGGATAATTCTGTGAGGAATTCTGCTGAGTATGCTGTTTTGACTAATCCGAGTGGGGCTGATGTTGCTGGTTTGAATCATATTAATCTTTATTACTCCGTTTTCAATAGTCCTAATCATCTTCCAAGTGATTTGGAGGGTATGATTGGTGTGATGCAGAGTGATTTGGACCGTTTACATTCTAATGATTATGCCTTGTTCAGATTGATTTGTGATAAGTTCTTAAAAGGTAATATTAAGTTCTCCACTTATGTGGCAAATATTGGAGGTACTGATGAACAGATCTTGAATACCTTGACTTCTAAGTATAAGGCAATATATCGTTATTTAGGTGCTTGGAGAAATAATGAAGTGGTGGATTCTATTGAGCACCTTCTTCATTAGTGCTTTTCATCTTGTTCATTAGAAAATGTTTAATTTTTAAAGGAATTTCAAATTCCTTTCTTTTTTTATTATTTTATAAAATAAACCCTCTTTTTTATTGTAAATTATTAATCAGTTTTTTAGGTTTATTATATTAAACTATTCTTAAAATAATTCTTATTTTTATCTATGTTAAACTATATATGACTTATTTTTAGTTTTACCACATATGGTTTACTTATCTTAAATATTACTTTTCAAATGCTCTTTATTTACTTTTATATGTATTTAAAACCAACTTTTATTCAAGAACTTTTTTAAAAAATATGTAAAGGATGTGGTAAATTGTCTTTAGAAAATAAAAAAGAAAATAAAAAAGAAAATAAAAACGAAAATATATATGTAAAGAACAGTGTCGATTATAGTCATTATGGTTGCGATGAAGAAAGTGAAATCTTATCTGATTCAGATTGTCTTGATCTTTTGGATGATTGCATTGAAGAGGATGAAATTCAAAACTTTCCCTTAAGTGATGATGTTGATGAATTGGCAATTTTAGGTTTTTTTAATGAATTTGTACTAATGGGTATAGGGATAGGAGACTTCATTAGGGAAGTTTATTTTGAGGATTAATTTTCTTTAATTTTCCTTTTATTATTTTATCATCTCTCCATCAGATACTAAGATTTATTAATCATGCAATCAATATTATTATTGATAAGAAACTATTGATAAATTGTTAAATTTTAGGAGTAGTAAAATGTCTGAAAATAAGGAAAATATTAGAACTCAAGAAGAGAAAGATTTAATAATCAATGCACGTAAACCTGAAGGTGAATTAGGAGATCAGCTATTGGATAGAATGAATGAAAGCCATGAGAAACTTGCACAGTGGGGTGTAAGTCATCTGGACATTGAGAAGGATGATGTGATTTTGGATATTGGCTGTGGTGGAGGAGTCAATGTGGAAAGATTCCTCAAAATGACTGAAAATAAGGTTTATGGTTTGGATTATTCTGAAGTTGCAGTTGAAAAGTCCACTAAGTTAAACCAAGCAGCTATTGATGAAGGCAGATGTGAAATCATTCAAGGATCCGTTTCTGAATTGCCTTTTGAAGATAACACTTTTGATATCATAACTGGTTTTGAAACCGTTTATTTCTGGCCTGATTTTGTAAATGATTCAAAAGAAGTCAGAAGAGTATTGAAAGATGATGGAATAATGTTTATTTGCAATGAAGCAATTCCTAATGAAGGGGATGAACGTCAGAAGGAGCTCATTGACTTATTGGAAATGGAAATATATTCAGAAGATGAATTTGATGAATATTTGCGTGAAGCAGGATTTTCTGATATTATTTGCTTCTCAAAAGATGGTCAAGACAGTTTGGATAAAGAATTAGTCACTGGATGGCTTTGTGTAATTGCTAAAAAATAGATATTATTCTATTTTTATTATTTTTTAATTTTTTATTTATATTTTAATTTTTTATTAATTTTTTCTCTTTTTTGTGATTAAATTTGATTTTTTTTAGTTTATTCTGATTATTTTAACTGATTTTTTCTTAAAATTTAATCATCTCATTTTATTGGAATTTTTTTCATTAAAAAACTTCTTAAGTATGCCTATTAAAACTTTATAGATTTAAGTAAGTTTTAAATATGATTAAAAAGAAATAAAATATGTTAATGATTAAAAATTATATGATTTTTTATTAACTATTATTTGATGGACTTTAGATTTTAAATAATAGCTAATAAAAAATAAATGCATGATCATTAGATGATAATACTGGTGATTTAATGAGTTTAGGACTAAGTCTTGGTTTGATTTCCTTAATAGTTTTTGGAAATATAGAGAATTTGATTTTAGCTTCTCAAGGAGTGGTTAAAGCTGCAAATCCTTTAAGACTTGCTATTTTGAGTTTAATATGTGTGGCTATATGGTTAATTCTTGGAACTGTATGCACACAACAGTTAGAAGCTTACGGAATCTATATTGAATTCATTGGTGGATTAGCCATATTTATTTTAGGTGTCCAATCAATGTATCAAGCAGTTAGAGGTTAGGTGAAAAGATGTCTTTAATTAATGATTATAAACCATTTTTAGGATTATTGATTTTTGGTAACATTGAAAACTTAGTCTTGGCTGCTCAAGGTGTTATTGAGGGTGCAGATCCATATGTAGTTGCTTTCGCAAGTTTATGTTTAGTAATTACTTGGCAATTCATTGGTGTTTTCGGTACTAAAGCTGCTATGAAATACTCCAGACACATTGAATTCATTGGTGGATTTGCTATATTTGTTTTAGGTATCCAATCCATGCTTCCGCTCATTTATCATTTATTATAGATCTTTAGTTTTAGTTTCCTTGGACCTAAATTCTAATGATTTCTCTTGTTATATTTTATATAAAATACTTCATAGAAAGATTTATATATTATGTTAACTAACATTTATATGTTGTATATTGCGGTGTTAGTCCAGCCTGGTTAAGACTCTAGCCTGCCACGTTAGAGACCCGGGTTCAAATCCCGGACGCCGCACTTTTTTTTATTGCAGCTGTGGTATAGTCTGGTTATTACTTGGGCCTTCCAAGCCTACAACCCGGGTTCGAATCCCGGCAGCTGCATCTGTTTTTTAACTTTTTTTATTATTATTTTTCACAAATTTTCATATTTTTTGGTCATTTTACTTTTTTTCTTCTATTTTAGACTCATCAAATCAAAATTATTTGTTTGGATTTTTAGTCAATTACCTCTTTTTACCCTATATTTTTAAATAAGTTTATATGTATTAAAAAATAATATTATATTAATATAAACATATTTTAATGACTATTTTAAGTTTTATTGAGTTATTTAAGTTTATATTTCTATAAAAGTCAAATGAAAAATTTGATTGTCGAAATTAAAAAATAATATTTATTTAAATTAAATTTGATAGCAATTATTAGCTATTGCAATTAAAACTAAATTATGAAATGGTTGTGATTTAATGGCAGGAATTGTTGGATATGGGGCTAATGTGCCTTCATATAGAATAAAAGTAGAAGAAATCGCAAAAGTATGGGGAGATAACCCAGATTCAATTTCAAATGGATTAGTTGTCAATGAAAAATCAGTGCCTTCATCTGATGAAGATACTGCAACCATTGCAGTAAGCGCTGCAAGATACGCATTGGCAAGAGCACAAATTGATCCTCAAGATATTGGGGCAGTTTATGTTGGTTCTGAATCTCACCCTTATGCAGTAAAACCAACTGCTACCATTGTTGCTGAAGCAATTGGAGCTACTCCTGATATGACTGCTGCAGACTTGGAATTTGCTTGTAAAGCAGGTACTGCAGGAATTCAAGCTACTATGGGTTTAGTGGACTCCGGTATGATCAAGTATGGTTTAGCTATTGGTGCAGACACTTCTCAAGGAGCTCCTGGAGATGCATTGGAATACACTGCATCAGCTGGTGGTGCAGCATACATTATCGGTAATAAGAACACTATTGCTGACTTTGGAACTACTTACAGCTTTACAACTGACACTCCTGATTTTTACAGAAGAGAAGGTCAACCTTATCCAAGTCACGGAGGAAGATTCACTGGTGATCCAGCTTACTTCAAACATGTATTCGGAGCAGCTAAAGGATTACTCGAAAAAACTGATTCAAAAGTGGAAGATTATGATTATGCTATTTTCCATCAACCAAACGGTAAATTTTACTTAAGGGCCGCTAAAAAATTAGGATTTACTCCAGAACAATACAAAGATGGTCTTTTAACTCCTAATGTAGGTAACACCTATTCTGGTGCTGTTCCATTAGCACTTACCAATGTATTGGATAAGGCAGAACCTGGAGATAAAATATTCATTGTATCCTATGGTTCAGGTGCAGGTAGTGATGGATTCACTTTAACTGTAAATGATAGAATCGAAGAAGTTAAAAATTTAGCTCCTACAACTGAAGAAATCCTCTCTAAGAAGATTTATGTCGATTATGCAGTTTATGCTAAATTCAAAGGAAAACTAAGAATGGCATAGAAAGGAAAAAGAGGTTAAAGAGGAATTATAATTATTTTATGATAAAGGTGAAAAAATGAGAGATGTTGCAATTATTGGAGCTTCCCAAACAAAATTCGGTGAATTATGGGATGCTTCATTCAGAGAATTAATTTCAAAAGCTGGTCTTGGTGCTATGGAAGATGCAAATCTTAGTGGTGCAGATTTGGAGGCTATGTTTGTTGGAAACATGTCTGCAGGTCTTTTCGTAGGTCAAGAACATATCGCAGCACTTATTTCTGATAGTATGGGTATGAACCCAATTCCATGTACAAGAGTTGAAGCTGCTTGTGCATCAGGAGGACTCGCACTTAGACAAGGTATTATGGCTGTAGCTTCTGGATATCATGATATAGTCGTTGCTGCAGGTGTAGAAAAGATGACTGATGTTGTGGATGCAACACCAGCTATTGCCACCGCATCTGACCAAGAATGGGAAGCACAGCAAGGAGCTACTTTCCCATCATTGTATGCTATGATTGCTCAAAGGCATATGTATGAATATGGAACTACAAGAGAACAATTAGCTATGATGTCTGTAGTAAACCATAAGAACGCTTCAAACAACCCTAATGCTCAATTCCCATTTGAAGTTTCTGTAGATAAGGTATTGGCATCTTCTCCTGTTGCAGATCCATTGACTTTACTTGACTGTTCACCTGTTTCAGACGGTGCAGCAGCTATTGTAATCTGTGCAGCAGAAAGAGCTAAAGAGTTTACAGACACTCCTATTTATGTAAGAGCTTCTGCTCAATCTTCTGGAACCATTGCATTGCACAGCAGAAAGGACATTACTACTTTAGATGCAACCATTGCTGCTTCCAGAAAAGCTTATGATATGGCAGGAGTAACAGTAAAAGACATTGATGCTACAGAAGTTCACGATTGTTTCTCAATCAACGGATTGCTTGCAATCGAAGACCTTGGATTTGCTAAAAAAGGTGAAGGTGGAAAAGTTCTTGAGGAAGGACAAACCAATATTGATGGTGATTGTCCAATTAACCCATCCGGTGGTTTAAAAGCTAGAGGTCACCCTCTTGGAGCTACTGGTATCGCTCAAGCTGCTGAAATCGTATGGCAATTAAGAGGCGAAGCAGGTAAACGTCAAGTGGATGGTGCTGAAATCGGTATGACCCATAATGTAGGTGGTACTGGTGGTACTTGTGCTGTTCACATCTTTGGAAGAGACATAAACTAAAAAATAAAATGATTTTAGCCTATTTGGACTAAAATCTCTTTTTTTTACTTTTTTTACTTAAACAATTTTTTATTTTTTTATAAGGTGTTTATATTTTAAAATCCTATTTTTGATTTTATTTTTTTAAAATTTAATATGCTTCTTTTATTTTTAAATCAGGTGTCATTTGTGCCACTTTAAGTATTTAATAACTAATTTACAAATTATTTCTAAACATAGTTTTTTGATATAAAATTATTAATTTTTTGTAAAAGAACTTTATTTATTAGGTGGTAATATGGAATTTAAAAAGTTAAATAATGGAGTTAAAATTCCATCAATTGGATATGGTGTTTATCAAACTCCTAAAAGACGAACAGAAGAATTAGTTTTTGAAGCCTTAAATTTAGGTTATAGGCATATAGATACCGCTCAGAACTATTCAAATGAAAAAGAAGTAGGTATCGCAATTAAAAAAGCAAATATTTCTAGGGATGAAGTTTTTGTAACCACTAAAACTCAAACAACCGGTTATGACAGCACTGTTAAAAGCATAAAAAATTCATTAAACGAATTTGGATATGATTATTTTGATTTAATATTGATCCATTGGCCTAATGGGGATAATATAGGTACATATAATGCATTAGAATATGCTTTAGATGAAGGTATGGCTAGGGCTATTGGCGTAAGTAATTTTAATTCTTCTAATTTTAAGTGCATTCTAGAAAATTGTGATGTTAAGCCGGTGGTTAATCAGATTGAAACACATGTTTTATGGCAACAAAAATCAATGCATGAATTTTTAACTCAGAATGATTGCATTCATGAATCTTGGTCTCCATTTGCTTCTGGAAATTTAAATGTTTTTGATAATGACTTATTGGTTGATTTAGGTCAAAAATATGGAAAGTCAGTTGCTCAAATAATATTAAGGTTTTTAATTCAAAGTGATATTGTTGCGATTCCAAAATCCTCTTCTAGCTCACGTATGGCTGAGAATTTGAATGTTTTTGATTTTAAATTAGATGATAATGATCTTTTTGAAATTCAAAAATTAGATGAGAGACAATCATATTGCAATTGGCCTTATTCCATGCAAGAAGAAGCACAATATTAATTTAGTCATTGAAAATTAAGCTGTCAATATAATCCATATCCAATGCTTCTTCTACGATATTTGCTAATTTTTCAAGTGAATTTTCCACACTGGTTTCATATGGATCTTCACCTGTTTTTATTTCCAATCCTTTGCTTTCTCTGATATGATTCAACAATTCCCTTCTTAAATTGTAATTATTGAATATTCCATGGAAATAAGTACCGAATACGTTATTTTGGTAAGCTCCATCGTATTTTCCTTCGTTATTGTTTCCCATTCCTTCTTTAATTCTAAATAATGGTTTTGCACCTAATAGATTTGTTGTGCCTTCATGAAGTTCATATCCTGTAACTTCCTCGCCATTGATTTTAGAGAACATCTCATATGTTTGTTCAGATTCATCTTTAGCATCTGTGTCTAATTCAAAGTTTGCAATGCTTTGCTTTACAATCTTTTCTTCTCTGATGAATTCGCTTTCAATGTCTAAAATGCCTAATCCATCTATTTCATCAAGCTTGGACTCCTTATGATTCTTATCTATAATCTTATTTCCTAAAATCTGGTATCCTCCACAGATTCCGATTATTGGAATATGCTTGTTCTTATGCAATTTCCTTATTCTATCTGCCATGCCGGATTCTTCCATTTCCTTCATATCCTCTGTGGAATTTCTTGTACCTGGCAGGATGAGTGCGTCAATGTCTCTGAGTTTTTCCTTATCGTCATATAGCTCAATCATTCTCACTTCAACATCATCCTCTGAGTCAAATGGATCGATATCTGTGAAATTGGCTATCTTTGGAAGCTTTATGACTCCGATTATTATATGGTCTCTATTGCTTTCAAATTCCTTTGTCCAATTGTGTTCCTTTAATGATGCGGAATCCTCTTCAGGCAATTGGAGGTTTTCTGCATATGGTACTATTCCCAAAACCGGAACTTCAATGATTTCTTCCAATCTTTCAATTCCAGAGCATAACAATTCCTGTTTTCCTCTGAACTTGTTGATTATGACTCCTTTGAATCTTGACCTATCTGCATCATCAAGCAATAGGAAAGTGCCGGCTATTGATGCAAAGACTCCTCCTTTGTCAATGTCTCCTACAAGAAGCACATCTGCATCAGCTATTTCTGCAGCGCCCATATTTGCAAGGTCTCCTTCCCTTAAATTGATTTCAGCTGGAGATCCTGCACCTTCCATGATAATGATATCGTAATCTTCTTTTAATTTGTTTAATGAATCTATAACCGCTTCCTTTGCAATGATTCTATAATCCTCATCATCCATCAAATTGTTGTCTATGTCCTTTTGGGTGGCCTTTGTCTTATCATATTTTCTAAAGAAGTCCTTATTCCCTACAGCTTCTCCTTGTATGATGACCTGTGAACAGGAGTCCCCTTTAGGCTTTAATAATATTGGGTTCATATCAACAGTAGGCTCTATATTCGCTGCTTTAGCCTGCAATACCTGTGCAATAGCTATTTCCTTATTTTCCTTTGTTGTGTAAGAATTTAAGGACATATTCTGTGATTTGAATGGAGCTACCTTATATCCTCTTTTTGTATAGATTCTACAAAGTGCTGCGACAATTAAGCTTTTTCCAGCATTGGATGCAGTTCCTTGAATCATTAAACATTTTGTCATAATTTTACCTTTGAATCAATGATTTTTAATATCTTTTTAAATATGATTATTCATTTATTTTTTATAAATAATAAAGTTTATTTTAAATGATTGTCATTAGTGTATGCATGCTTCATTTATTCATTTTTTTATAGGGTTGTCATTATTGTGTGCATGCTTCAATTATTTATTTTTTTCATTGCTTATTTTAGTTAATTAAAGTTACTAAAATACAAACCTTTTTATATGACTAAAATCATAAAGTTATTAAGCATGTAGTTTAATATATATTAGTATAATGTATTACTTTATATAAAATATGTAAAAAAGAAAATCTAACTAAAATGAGATAATTAAGAAATCTGTAATCAAGAAATAATGTAAATATAAAATTAGGAGGTAAACAGTTATGGAAGAAGATAAAATTTTGTCTGCAGATGTTGAAGAATTAGAATCTAAAGAAGAACAAGTAGATTCCACTGTAGAAGAAACTATAATTGATGAAAATGATGCAGCAGATGAAACCGTAGAAGCTGAAGAACCTGAAAAGGAATCTTTAGATGTTGAATTTGTTGAAGATGATGAAGGCAATCGTAGAATCAAGCCTATGATTGACTATGAATCTATTTCAAATACTGCAGATATAGAAGTGCCTCCATTGCTTATCGATCAGGTTATTGGTCACGAAGAATCTGTTGAAACCATTAAGAAAGCAGCAAAACAAAGAAGAAATGTTCTTCTTATCGGAGACCCTGGTGTAGGTAAATCCATGCTTGCTAAAGGAATGGCTGAATTATTGCCTCCTGAAGTGCTTCAAGATGTATTGGTTTATCCAAACCCTGAAGACAGCAACTATCCTTTAGTCAGAACCGTACCTGCAGGTCAAGGTAAAAAAATAGTTAAGGCAAACAAGGCAAATGCAAAAAGCGGTGATGAGAAGAAGATGATGATCACCATGTTTGTCACTGCAGCTATTTTCGTTCTTGGTTTATTATACCAAAGAATCTTTGAAGCTATTATTGCTGCATTACTTGTCATATTTATTTCAATGCAAATCAAACCTAAAGTATCCAATAGTGCCCCAAAATTATTGGTTAACAATGGAGACAAAAGATTTGCACCATTTATGGATGCTACCGGAGCTCATGCAGGTGCATTGCTCGGTGATGTAAGACACGACCCTTACCAATCTGGTGGTCTTGGAACTCCTGCACACGAACGTGTTGAAAGTGGTATGATCCATAAGGCACATAAAGGGGTTTTATACATTGACGAAATTGGTACAATGAGCATGAAAACCCAACAAGAGCTTTTATCCGCAATGCAAGAGAAACAATATGCAATCACTGGTCAAAGTGAAAACAGCAGTGGTGCAATGGTACGTTCTCAAGCAGTTCCTTGTGATTTTGTTCTTGTAGCTTCAGGAAACATTCAAGTTCTCGAAGGCATGCACATTGCAATGCGTTCAAGAATCAGAGGATACGGTTATGAAGTCTTTATGAAAGATTACATGGAAGACACCGAAGAAAACAGAAGGAAACTTGTCCAATTCGTAGCTCAAGAAGTTAAGAATGATGGAAGAATTCCTCACTTCGCAACCGATGCACTTGATGAAATCATTTTGGAAGCTAAACGTAGAGCAGGAAGAAAAAATGCTTTGACCCTTAGACTCAGGGAATTAGGTGGATTAGTACGTTCCTCTGGTGATGTAGCTATTGAAGAAGGTGCAGATTTGGTAACTGCAGAACATGTAATTACCGCTAAGAGATTTGCAAGAACCTTGGAACAACAAATTGTTGACAGATCAATCATCCAAAGAAAAGAATACAGTGTATTCCATTCTTCCGGTGGAAAAATCGGTATGGTCAATGGTTTAGCTGTTATGGGTGACAGAAGTGGTATTGTAATGCCAATCGCTGCTGAAATGGCTCCTGCAAACAGTAAGAATGAAGGTAAAATCATTGTAACTGGTAAACTTGGAGAAATTGCATTGGATTCAGTGCAAAATGTAAGTGCAATCATTAAGAAATACACTCAAGTCGACATTTCCAATCATGATATTCACGTTCAATTCCTACAAAGTTATGATGGTGTTGAAGGAGACAGTGCAAGTGTTTCCATCACTGCAGCTGTTATATCTGCTGTTGAAGGAATTCCTATTGACCAATCAATTGCATTAACTGGTTCCTTAAGCGTTCGTGGAGATGTAATGCCTATTGGTGGAGCTACCGCTAAAATTGAAGCTGCAGCAGAAGCAGGTATCAAGAAAGTTCTCTTACCTAAATCCAATATGGATGATGTAATGCTTGAGAAAAAGTATGAAGATATGATTGAAATTGTTCCAATTGAAACAATTGAGGATGTTTTAGAAAATATCCTAATCAATGGAAGCAAGAAAGAAAGATTAATTAAGAAAATGAGAGAGATCAGTGGTGCGGTAACCAGCAAAGTATCTACTGATGCTGTTGGACTATCCAATCCAAGCCACAACTAAATCTTCTTATTTTTAATTTTTTTATTTTTCTTCATTTCTTATTTTTATTTATTTTTTTATTTTTACTATTTTTATTTTTACTATCCTATTTTTACTATTTTATTTTATTCTATCTATTTTTTATAATCCTATTTTTATCCATATTTATCTTAATTGACCCTTTTTCAGCAATTTTT
>NZ_JAZNIB010000162.1:0-2721 GCF_045577275.1 Methanobrevibacter sp. | reverse complement strand
ATTCCATAGCCCATTTTTTTGTGAACCCTGTTCTATCCTTTCCAACCAGAAAAATTCCATTCTTTTGAATGTCAGCTGAAACTCTTCTTGCCCTATCGATTTTGTTTTCTCTTGAGTTACCAGTTCCTGTAGCGAATCCCCCTCGGTTAAGCTCATCGATAATCAATAACCCAAAGTTTTTACCTGTACTTCCGTCAAGTTCAATGTATTGAACATCTGACTTGTCACGTGCTGCAGTATTGAGAATTTCATTGATTAAGTTTCTTGATTCCAACTGAAACTCATATGAGTCCAGGATGTAAATGTTTCCGTTTAGATCTTTAGCAAGCATAACACCTGCTGTATAATCCGGATCACTGCCTCTCAATTTATCATCATTCAATACTTCTGTAGCTGCAAGATCCCAATATCTTATGACTCTAACGATTGGTATTTTCAGGTATTCATCATGAGAAATCAAATGAAAATCTGATTCATCAAATAGCTGACCTTTAACACTAACATACCAGTTACCGTTCATTAGCTGTTCTCTTGTTACCCTATCCAATCCCATAAGGTATTCTTCATAATCATTTCTGTCAAGATAGATATTGTCTAAATAGCTAGAGCAAATAAAGCGAATTTGTGATTTGTCCTGAATATCTCCATCAATTTTTTCAATGAATCTTTCACGTACCCATTTGTTTCCACGCTTACCAGGATTACTTGATGCCATTAATTGTGTTGGAAGTTTATTGTCTTTGGTTTTCCTTACTCTAGACCTCATGTAAATGTATTTGAATCTCTCAAGCTGTGTGAGCTCATCAATACCTATGAATTGATATTCGGAACCTTGGTAAGTATCTAAATCATTAATGTTTCTCAAATATCCAAATGTTAATGAGTTTCCATTGGGAAATGTCCATGAATGTTCAGTTCCATCCCACTTAGGTTTGATGCTTTGATTATTTTGAATTTCCTTTCGATTTAACCACTGACTTGCTTTATGAATTAAAGCTCCTTTACGCTTCAGGTCAGATAATGTGCGTCTCAGGATAAGTGCATGGTATTCATTGGTATCATCCTGAACATAAAACAATGCCCTCATAAGTAGACTTGTTGATTTGGAACCTCCTGCAGCACCACCAATCAATACTTCCTTTTCAGTTGCCAATATCATTTCAGCCTGCTTTGGAAAAGGAGAGAATGGAATATATGGATTTTCATATACGCATTTTTGAAGAATAGCTTTATCCCTGGCACTCAAATAGAATTCATTGTTTTCATCATACATTGCTATCATCAATTTGTTTTGCAAGGATTTCTATTTCTTCCATAATGTCCTTTTGTGAGATTTCAATTTTTTTATCTTCCAGCTCCAGCATGCGGTTTTTGAACAGTCTATCCATTTCATTCTTGAACAGTTTGTTTTTGGCTTCAAATGCTCTTACTGACAATTCTAAATAACGAATCTTTAATTCTGTTAAATCAATCAGATATCTTGCGAGACTTTTTTCATTGGCATTGTATCTTACTTCCAGGTCAAGTTTTTCAAAGTCGATTTCAAGGCCTACAGCATTTTTGGTAATCTTGTCAAGATTGTCAAGACCAGTCTTGATGTCTGTGACCTGTTGCTGAAGTATTGTATCAATAGCTAAATCAATATTGTCCTGGTGGATGTTATTGTCAGTGATTTGCTTTTGTGTAATAGCTCTGTTTGTCAGTGCTTCTGCATTTCGCTCTCTTGGGTCTTTATTCTTATCGGCTAGGCGATATTTCTTTTTGAATCTTGAAAATGTTGCCCGACTTACTTCAAGATCATGTTCCTCATCAAGCCATCTCCTCACACTTGCATCAGTAGCACCTTGAGTTTTCATTACTTGAATCTCATCCAATAATGTTTCCAGAAAATCACCTTTTGTTATGTTTAGTTTTGCTTTGAATTTCCTGTAGGTATTGTCTGCTACTTCTCTGCCGTATTTTGTTTTTAGAAGTTCTCTGACTTCGTTGTTGCTCATTCCTTTCCTGCAGCAGTTTATTATTTCCTGTTCGTGCTGTTCTAGAAAGTAAATAATATCTGAATTTCCTCTGCCCATGGTGACGGCTCTCCTATAGATTTCTCAATTCTCTTTCGAGCTGGTGTTTTCTCTCTTCAATTAGTCTGTACTCGGTTTGTTTCATAATCCTTGCGTAGTTGGAATCGTTTTGTATGGATGTTATTGTTTTGTCTGCATCCCCAATAGCTATTAACATAGCTCCAAGCTCATAAGCATCCTTGTGTGTAAAACTAGATTCTTCTACAATTTTTTTGAGTGTTATTTCAACTCTTGCGCTGATGTTGGTTTTTTCGGCAATCATAATATGTATTATGTACTTTTATATATAATAATATTATGCAATTTATATAAAAAAAGATATAAAAGTAATAATAAATATTACTTTCACAAATGAAAAACAGTTTTTCTTTTTAAGAGTTATATACAAGAGATTTATTTTTTGAAGCTATTCTTCATCACCCATTTCTTCAAGTTCCTTTTGAAGGTCATGGATTTGCATTTCCTTATAGAACCTTTCAAACTTTCCTGTTTCAATGAGATAAGATGAAACTTCAAGCGCTGCCCTAAATGTATAATTGGACTCTTTGATAATTTGCTTTTTGTCTTCATCCATGTAGGATGAGGTATTATTTATATTGGCCATAGCTATTACAACCTGTATATAATAATTAATATAATATTTTAT
>NZ_JAZNIB010000161.1:0-26490 GCF_045577275.1 Methanobrevibacter sp. | reverse complement strand
ATAAATGATTAAATCTAATCAATCATTAAGGAATTTAAAAATTCAATAAAAATTTAACATAACACTTATTATTAGGCAGGGATAAACTTGTTTGATTCATTAAAGAAAAAATTTGCTGATGCAAGTGGAAAATTAAGGAATAAAGTCGAAGAAGAGGCTAAAGAAGAGAATAATGTAGAATTGATCGAGGAATCAAGCGAAGAAACTTTTGATGAGATTGAAGAATCTGACGAAGAGATCTTAGATGAAGAAGAAGTTTCTGAAGATGAGCCTTTAATTGAATCTGAAGAAGATGATTTTGAAGGTGAAGATGATATTTCCGAAGATGAATTGGATGAAATCTTAGACGCTACTTTAAAAGAAGAAGCAGAAGAGGAATCTGAAGAGGAAGAGAAAGAAGAAAGAGCTGGAAGGTTCCGTTCATTCTTCAATAGAGGTAAAAAAGATGATTCCAAAGAGGAAGCTGAAGAAGCTGCTGAAGAGGAAGTAGAAGAAGTAAAAGAAGCAGAAGATGAAGTTCCTGAAGAAGTGGAAGAATCTGTTGAAGAGGCTGATGAGGAATCAGTTGATGAGGAAGCTGAAGAAGAGAAAAAATCCAAACGTTCATTTTTCAGACGTGGTAAGAAAGATAAATCTGGTGATGAAGAAAAAGAAGAAAAATCAGGTGGTTTCTTATCATTCATTAAGGAAAAATCAATCTCTGAAGATGATGTGGAAGACATTCTCTTTGAATTGGAATTAGGCCTTTTGGAAGCGGATGTTGCAATGGATGTTTCAAGTGTTGTTGTCGAATCCGTTAAAAATGATCTTGTTGGTCAAAAAATCAAAAGAAGTAGTGATATTGAAGAGTACACCTACCAAGCACTTAAGAATGCAGTGGCTAAAATCATTGATGTTGAAGGAAAGTCAATGACTGAGCTTCTTGAAGAAAAGGTAGCTCAAGGCGAACCTCTTGTTGTAATGCTTGTAGGTATTAATGGTACTGGTAAGACAACCACTATCGGTAAATTATCCAATTACTACATTAAAAAAGGTTATACTCCAGTTATTGCTGCATCAGACACATTTAGGGCTGGAGCTATTGAACAGGTTCAATATCATGCAGATAACTTAGGCGTTAAGTTAATCAAGCATGAAAAGGGATCTGACCCTGCAGCTGTAGCATTTGATGCTGTTCAGCACGCTAAAGCTAAAGGAAAAGAGCTTGTATTGATCGATACTGCTGGAAGAATGCAAACAAACACCAACTTGATGGATGAAATGAAAAAGATCAGAAGGGTTTCAAAACCTGATTTGGTCGTATTTGTTGGTGATGCATTGACAGGTAACGATGCAACAGAACAAGCAAGAAAATTCAATGAAGCCATTGATATAGATGGTGTCATACTTACTAAAGCAGATGCAGATTCAAAAGGAGGAGCTGCACTTTCCGTTGGTTATATCATTAAAAAACCAATATTGTTCTTAGGTATGGGACAATCTTACGATGACATCAAGGAATATGATGCTGACTGGATGTTAGAACAAATATTTTCCTAAAAATATAAAAGGTTTTTAAAATCTTTTATTTTTTCTTTTTTTTATTTATTTTTCAATTCTTTAATTTTTTTATTCAAACAATACTTTTAACTTATTTTTTTCATTTAAAAATTTATTTGCTTGATTTTAATCCATTTTAAAGTACAATTTAAAGAATTATAAAGTTAAATTTATATATTAATTTTATAAATATATAATTAATAACTAAGTTATATAACTAAGTTAATACGTTAATCAATTAATTTTTTTGTTAATTGATGTTTATTCATTTATAATATTAATGAACGATTTTTAGTTTTTTTATAAAATGGTGTGATTATGGAAATGAATAGGAATTTAAAAATTGGATTGATAGTAGCTATTTCTGTAATAGCTCTTTTCGTATTATCATTGCTAATTACCAATGCACCAGCCGGAGAAGATAATGCAGTTCGTTTCGGAATCTTAACTCTCTTACCACCTCTCGTTGCTATTGCTTTAGCATTCATAACCAAAGAAACTATTTTGTCTTTGTTTATTGGGGTATTCGTTGGGGAATTTATGGTTTCTGTTAACGATTTAAATATTATCAGTTCCGCTATCAACGCATTTTTAGCAATGGGTAGTCAAATTATTTCATGTATGGCTGATCCATGGAATGCAGGTATTATCCTTCAATGTTTACTTATTGGTGGTATCATCCAATTGGTAACTAAGATGGGTGGTGCAAAAGCTTTAGCAGATGCATTTGCTAAACGTGCTGACACTCCTAGAAAAGCTCAATTATTCACTGAGCTCTTAGGTTTATGTGTTTTCTTCGACGATTACGCTAACTCTTTAATTGTAGGTCCTATTATGAGACCTGTTATGGACAAACTTCACGTATCCAGAGAAAAATTAGCATTTGTAGTAGACGCAACCGCAGCTCCTGTAGCAGGTATCGCTATTATTTCTACTTGGATTGGTTTAGAACTCAGTTTAATCACTCAAGGTTTCCAATCTATTGGAATGGAAGTAAGTGGATTTGGTATATTTTTACAAACCATTCCATTCAGATTCTATAACATTTTAATCTTGATTTTCATTGTTATTTCTGCACTTACTTACTATGAATTCGGACCAATGAAAAATGCAGAGAAAAAAGCTCGTGCTAGAAAAGAAGATGAGCCAGTCGAATCTCTTGAAGCAACCAGTTTTGACGATGTTAAACCAGTTGAAGGCATTAAATTATCCGTTTGGAATGCAATTATTCCTATTGGAGTATTAATTGTTGGTGCTCTTATTGCATTCTACTGGAGTGGATATACCACTATCTTAGGTGGGGAAGACAAAGCTTTAATCACTTTAATGCAAACATCTCCATTATCCTTCAGCGGTATATTTGAAGCATTATCCGCTTCTGATGCATCTGTAGCATTGTTCCAAGCAGCATTGCTTGCTTCTATTGTAGCTATTGTCATGGCGGTTCTCCAAAAGATCATGACCATCGAAGAAGCTATCAGTGAATGGGTAGGCGGTATGAAAACTATCGTTATCACTGGTGTAATCTTACTCCTTGCTTGGTCTTTAGGTGGAGTTATCGGTGACTTAGGTACTGCTGACTACTTGGTAGGTATCTTGGCAGGTACAATACCTGTATTTATCTTGCCAACTTTGATTTTCGTTTTAGGTGCTTTAATTTCCTTTGCAACAGGTACTTCCTATGGTACAATGAGTATTTTAATGCCATTAACCATCCCTCTTGCTTGGGCTGTAAACCCTGAAATGGGATTCGTAATCGTATGTACCAGTGGTGTATTGACTGGTGCTATCTTTGGTGACCACTGTTCACCAATTTCAGATACCACAATTCTTTCATCTATGGGTACAAGCTGTAATCACATTGATCACGTACGTACTCAGATATACTATGCAATGTTTGTTGCAATCATTGCTATCGTATTCGGTTACATCCCAGCAGGATTCGGTGTTCAATGGTACATTTCAATCCCTGTAGCTATTGTAGTAATGTACATTGGATTAAGAATTCTTGGTGAGAAAGTACCTTTTGAAGAAGCAGCTTAAATTATTTTTACTTAAATGGTTAAATCCATTTAAGTTTCCTTTTCTTTTTTTTATTTTTCATCCGTTTTCATACTTGATTATTGTATCATTTTTTTCAATACTTGGTTTTTTTAATTCTAATCATGACCTATTTTTATCCCAAATACTTAATTTTATTAACAAGTTTTATTTACTAGTTCCAATTAATATATTCTTATTAAACTTTGTTTATTATTATGTAGTGATTTTTATGGCAACTAGTGAAAAGTCTGTATGGGATAGCAATGTCTCTTTTATTTTGGCAATGATTGGATCTGCCGTTGGTTTAGGAAATATTTGGCGTTTTCCAAATGTTCTTTACTCTAATGGTGGAGGATCATTTATGATTCCTTATATCGTATCCTTGTTTATTTTAGGAATCTCATTTGTTTTGGTTGAATATGCAGTAGGATTTAGATTTAAAACTTCTTTATCAAAGATATTTTTCTCGATTAAAGCTAGATTGGAACCTATTGCCTGGTTTATTGTATTGGTAGTATTCCTGATTACCACCTATTATGTTTGTGTAGTGGGATGGGATTTAATCTATCTGGGCTTAAGCTTTGTTCAAGGATGGGGTGCAAATCCTGATGTGTTCTTCACAGTGGATGTTTTGCATGCCTCTGATTCACTTTCAGGCATCTTTACCATTGTTCCTTGGGTTTTACTGTCAGTATTTCTCATTTGGGCATTTGCATGGTTTATTGCTCAAAAGGATTTGAATGAGGGTATCGGTAAAGTAAGCAAAATATTATTGCCTATTCTAGTGATAATTGTCATAATCATTGTAGCGTTCTCATTGACTTTACCTGGTGCTTCAATAGGTTATAAACAGATATTCACTCCAAACTGGTCCGCATTGACTGATTTAAATGTTTGGCTGGCGGCATTCGGTCAAATTGTATTTTCCCTTAGTTTAGGGATGTCAATTGCCCTTACCTATGCAAGTTACCTTCCGGAATCTTCCAAATTAACAGATAATGCATTGATTGTTGCATTTTCCAATTCTGGATTTGAAATATTCAATGCAATAGGCATATTTTCAATATTAGGATTCATGACTTTTACAAGTGGAATTCCATTTAATGAATTGGTAACTGAAGGAACAGGCTTGGCGTTTGTTGTTTTCCCAAATGTATTCAATCTTATGGAACCTTGGTCAATGATTATTGGACCTTTGTTCTTTGCATGTATCTTATTTGCAGGAATTACTTCTGTAATGGCACTTCTTGAAGTGGTTTCCTTTGCAATCAGCGAAAAATTCGGATTTTCAAGAAGAAAATCTGCAACCTTAGTGTGCATTGTAGGATTCTGCATATCTTCCATTTTCGCTACTTCTGCAGGAAGTTACTTGCTTGGAATATTTGATGCATTCTTAAATAATTTCGCATTGCTCTTCGGTGTTTTGCTTGAATGTATAATCTTCGGATGGATTTATAACTTCGATAATCTTGTTGAAACATTGAATGCTCATTCAACTATTCAAATGGATCCATTCTGGCCAATTATCATTAAATATATCTTACCTATTTGTATATGGGGTCTATGGGCACAAGGGGTCTACAGCACAATTCTAACTGGAGATACAACAAGCCACATGATAATGCTTGCATTATCCGTTATTCTTTTCATTGTTCCAATAATATTCACCTTGTTGCCTGCTAAAAACGAAGATTATTACAAACCGATTGAAAAGGATTAACCCAGCTTCATGGACTTCAGTCCGTAGAATCTGGAACATAATCCTTTTATTTCTTTTTTTAATTTTTTTATATTCACTAGAATCCTTTTTTTATTTCTTTTTTTAATTTTCAATTCCATTCTAAATAAGAAACTTTTTTAAATAATTAATACTTTAATATATAATATAATAACTATCGAAAGAAATAAGATTCTAGTTATTTTATTATGAGATGAATTTTAAGAATATAGATAAGGATAAATCAATTGATGTGATATTAAATGGATGATGAAATTATAAAAAATGGATGGGATAGTTCAACTGGCTTTTTAATAGCTATGATTGGAGCAATCATTGGATTATCTGGAATTTGGAAATTTTCTTATCTCATGTATGAAAATGGTGGAGGAACATTCCTTATACCTTATATTTTAGCTATTGTAATCATGGCAATTCCTATTTTAGTATTGGAATTTGGGATAGGATTCAAGTTCAAATCAAGTTTGCCTAAGGTATTTTATAATATCAAATCCGAATTTGAGATCATTGCTTGGTTTATTGTGTTCCTGATTTTTGCAGTTCTGATTTATTTCACCTGCATAATGTCCTGGGATCTTATTTATGTAATTCTTAGTTTATTTAAGGGATGGGGCAGTAATCCTAGCGTTTTCTTTACAACCACCCTATTGCACAGCACCTCCAACCCATATGGATTGACTTATCTTGTGGTTCCTATTGGAGTGGCTTTGATAGCAGTATGGGGTTTCATCTATTTGTTTTCACGTAAGGAAATCAATAAGGGAATTCTGACCATCAGTAAAATATCATTAATATTATCATTCATATTGCTAATAGGTATGCTAATATTTGCAGTTCAATTGCCTGGCTCCCGTACTGGAATTATGGCATTGTTCAATCCAAATTGGTCAGTCCTTTTGGATTTAAATGTATGGATAGCTGCATTTGGCCAATTGGTATTCTCATATGGTTTAGGTTATGCCATAGCAAGCACTTATTCTTCCTACTTGGGAGAGAAAGCAAACCTAATTGACAATGCATGGATCATTGTCTTGGCAAGCTTAATATTTGAAGTCTTGGTTTCAGTTCTTTTATTTGCCCTTATGGGTTATATGGCATTAGGCAGGAATATTCCTATTACCAGTTTGGTCAGTGACGGATTTTCATTGATATTCGTCGTTTTCCCTAATGTATTCAATATTATGGATCCTTGGGTCTATATTGTGGCTCCGGCATTTTTCCTGCTTTTGTTTGTTGGAAGCTTAAGCACCATATTGGCTTTAATTGAACCATTGACCAATTCCATTTGTGAGAAATTTGCTTGGACTAGAGATAGGGCAATCAGACAGCTCGTATTGGTGGGCCTATTTGTTTCATTCATATTTGCAACAGGTATGGGAGAATACCTCTTAAGGATTGCTGATGCATTCATCACACAATTTGCAATTGTCTTAGGAGTCTTGCTTGAAATAATTGTTTTAGGTTGGGTTTATGATATTGAGGATATCCGTTCAATCCTAAATGACAATTCCCATATTAAGGTAGATAAATCCTGGATAATCACAATCAGATTTATCGTTCCTATCATATTGGCTATTCTTTGGATTATAGGAGTATACAATTTGATTCTTGCTGGCGATAGGCAAAGCTTGCTTGTTCAATCAGTCATCGCTTCCATATTTGTCATTGTTCCATTAGTTCTAACCATCCTTCCATATGAAGGGGATTATTCCCTTGATTTATCCAGAGGCGGTGGAGTAAACTACTTCAAGGAAAAGGAATATGTTGACAAGACAATTGATGATTACGCTGATGAGGAAGAGAATCCAAATCCATTGTTTGATAAGAACGGGTCTTTTGTAAGCCCATACAAATCCTTGAGGAACAGATTCAAAAAGTCTGAAGAAGAGGAAGATGCCATTGATGATATGGTGGAAGAGGACAATTCCAAATCCAGAAGGTTAAACAGATTCGGCAAATCCAAATCCAAGTCTGGCAAGAATGTGCTGAAAAATGTGGATATGTCATCTGAAGAGTTTGACTCTCCATTTGATGATGATTATGATTCTAAGTATAATGATGCTTACGAGGAAGATTCTAGTTCCAAAGGGCAATCACAAAGGAATGGTAAAAAGAAATCAAAATCATTGTTTGATAAAATAAACATGTTCAGTAAAGACAAGGAAGATAACGATAACTTAAACGATGATTTCGATGAGGAAATAACTTTTGATGATGATTTCGATGATTTGGACTATATAACTCCTATTAAAGATGATGAAGCATCCAATAATCAAAGAAACCATACCTTCAAAAGCTCAAGGGATGCAGAGATTTTTGATAATTTGGATGATTATGTTGAAAAACCTAAGCCAAAACCTAAAAAATCAGCATCTAAAAAACCTAAAGCCAAAGCGAAAGCCAAATCAAGTTCCAAAAAGGCAAAGGTTGAAGAACCTGCTGAAGAGGAATATGAAGATTTCACTGATGACTTCTTTGATGATGGCGTATTTGGCGATGAAGGATATGAATCCCTTTTGGATGATTATGAAAAGCCTAAATCAAAATCTAAAAGATCTTCTAAAAGACAGTCAGAAGAAGAATACACTGTTTATGATTATGAAAGAAAAGGAGCAGATTCTGTTTTTAATTTAGATGATGATTAAATCAAACTTTTAGAAAAAGTTTGATAAAACTTTTCTTTTTTAGACAATTAATTTTTATTTTCTATTTTCTATTTTTATTTCATATGTTTAATTTCATATTTTTTCATTTTCTATTTTAATTATCCATCTTTCTATTTTTTTTATAAATATGCAGAAATTCCATTTGTTTTTTTCATGCTTTTTAGTAATAATATATATAAAGATAAAAACATAATTAATATTAATAAAAGGTGTATTTTATGGATAAAAAAATAGCTATTTTAATAGTTGCTGTATTTTGTTTACTTTGCATAGGTTCCTATATGCTTTTTGAACCAGGAAGAAATGTCACTTATCATCAAATGAATCTAACAAATTCCTGTTCTGCACAAGTTCCAGTAACTGATAAAATATCCGAATATACAGATAATTTGGATATTCATTACTACTGTGATTATGATTACGGCCTTAACATTACAAGTTTCAACAATGCCTCTCCAGTTACAGGGTCTCAAGGAATGCTTAGGTTCCAAAAGATCAAAGCAGAAACTTTAGGTACTGATGAGATAAGTGATGGCAATTTCACTTGCTATAAAAACAATAAGTTGGGGACTTATACAGTATTTGTTGAAGATCCAAAATCAAATAATTTCATTCTAATGTCTTCAAAGGATAAGACAATCTTGCAAAAAGTTTATGATAGTTTAGAGGCAAGGATTCTTGTTGACGATAATGAGCTTCAACAGATGTATGCTGAAAATTCCACTAATAATAGTTCATCCCACTATTATTAATTTTTAATTTTTTAATTTACTATTTTTAATTTCTTTTAATTTTTTCAATGTGATAATATGAATACTGCAGAAGCATTAATAGGATTGCTTGAACAGGATGGTGTTAAACATATTTTCGGGCACCCTGGAGAACAGATACTTCCTTTTTATAAGGCTTTAAAGGATTCTTCAATTGAGCATATTCTCACAAGACATGAACAGGGGGCTGTTCATGCTGCAGATGCTTATGCTCGCTCATCAGGCAATTATGGAATGTGCATTTCAACTGCAGGGCCAGGTGCAATGAATCTGGTTATGGGTCTAGCAACAGCCTTTAAGGATTCTGTACCTCTCCTTGTAATCACTGGAGACAATGACTATTCCAGAAAGGATGAGGACATATTCCAAAACTCTCCAATCAATGATGTTTTTGAGAATATAACTGTTGCAAGCTTCCATCCATCTTCTGCTGAATCAGCTATTTTTAATTTAATTGAATCTTTAATCATGCTTCACAAGTGTCCTAAGGGACCTGTTCACATCAATCTATCCAAAGATGTCCTTATGGAAGAAGTGAATATTGAAGGCATCTCATTGGAAAAATTGATTGATTCATCAAAAACCCCTATTTTTGATGATGTTTCATCTGATTTGGATTGTTTCAATGAAAGAATTTCCAATCGTGATGATCTTTATGAACTGGTGAATATTTTTGATGATCAATTCAATTATTTTGATGGGAAATTAGTGTTTATTGATGATTTTTCAAAAAATGTCATGGCTAATGTAGATAACAGTATCAACTTAGCTATTGATAAACTTAAGAGTTCACGAAAACCATTAATCGTTGTAGGAAATGGTATAGTTTGGGGGAAAGCTATCGAAAAATTAAACGCTATTGTAAGTAAAACATGGGTACCTATCGCTACAACTTTTCACTCTAAGGGAGTCATCAGTGAAGATGATAAATTGAACCTTGGAATTGTCGGTTTGAGAGGAACTTCCATAGCAAACTATGCATATGAAAACTCTGATTGCATTTTGGTTTTAGGTGCAAGATTATCTGAGAGAACCATTGCAGCCTGTGATTTTAATGAGGTCAAAGATAAAATAATGCATGTAAACATTGATGAGGATTGCCTTAAGGGCAACATCAATATCTGTATGGATGCATCAGACCTTTTGGACTTATTATTGGATGAGTTTGAATCTAAAGAGTATAAGGATAAGGACTTCATATTGTATCAGGATTGGATCAATGAGATATATTCCCATCATGAGCCATTGATTGTTGATGGAATTGAAGAATCCGAAGAGAATTACACTCCATTAAGGCCTCCTTATGCAATCAATAAAATCGTCAATGCATTCAAGGGCAGCTATTTCCTTTCCGATGCAGGCACTCACACAACTTGGACAACATTGCTTTCCAGCAACGACAAGTTTGGAAAGCTCCTGTTTTCAGGAGGATTCGGGCCTATGGGTTATGGTTTGCCTGGGGCTATTGGTGTAGCTGTTGCTCATCCAGACAGTCAAGTTGTGGTCATATGCGGTGATGGTGATATTCAGATGGTCATTCAGGAATTGGCTACAATTCGTGAATATGATTTGAATGTCAATGTTTTCATTATAGATAACTCACAATTGGGAATCATTAGACAATGGGAAGAGACAGTTTATGATATGGACAAGTATCAAATAGATTTGTCAAATCCTGATTTTGTAAAATTAGCTGAAGCTTATGGAATTGAGTCTATGAAAGTGGAATCCAGAGAAGATCTCGAATTGGCTATTGACAAAGCATTTGGTTCCAGTCATGCATTTTTAGCTGATGTTTGTGTATGTGAAGAGAATATTCCTTTGCCTAAATAAAACATTTTTATTTTTATGATTTATTTTTTATTTTTTATTTTTTAGTCATTTTTCTCTTTCAAGAATTCTTCTAATAGCCTGTTTTTATTTTTTTCAATGAATGAATCATATTTTTCATCGATTGATTCAATTTCATAATCTAATTCAGAATTGCTTTTAGTTTCCAATAGATAAGCTATTGGTTCAATGTCTAGGTGGGATATTGAATTTTCGCCAGTTTCATTTTTCCTCAATTTTTTTAGCTTATCCATTTTGGTTCTGGATGGATTAATGTCAATTGAAATGATGTCCACTTTGAAAATGAAGTATATCTTATCATCAAATATAGGAACAGCTTCGCTAAATTCGTAAAATGTTTCTTTTTTAAAGCTATTCATTATCTTTCTTCCATCCATTTAAATCACTTGATCGTTTTTAGTCTTTCATTATTTATTTTTATTTTCTTCATTATCTTTAGATTTTATTTTGCCTATAAAGTTCTTTTATCAGTTCTCTAATGTTCTCTTTAGTTAATAATGCTAAAGTATAAATCAGTAAGATAAGAATATTTATCTTTAATTCTACTTTTCCTTCAAAATCGGTTATCACTTTATCAAATCTAGGTTCCACAATTAGTTGTGTTGATTTGGAACCGTTTACAATAGCACCTATTGACCAGATCCAGCTTGCTATTTTTACAGTAGTTGCATGGTCGCTAAGACCAATTATGAGATTTCCTTCAAGTTTCTTTATATCGATTGCTTTTAGAATATTGTTCAAGAAGTCTTTAAGCTCCTCTTTGGATTTTATTAGCTCTTTTAAGATGGGTTTAATCTCTTCATATTTTTCTTTCAAACCTTTTTCATCTTCTTCATCTTCTTCAGATTCAGATTCATCTTCAGTTTCTTCGCAATCTTCCTCTTCTTCAGATTTGATGATATCGATTAGTTCTTTAGTGCCTTTTCTTGTAAAAATAGCTATTTTCAGTATAGTTACTTTAAATTCATATTTAACTATGCCTTTTTCTTTTGTAGCGATTAAAAATAGTCGTATGCCGTTGTATAAAATTATTAAAAATATGATGATTAAGGCGATTAATATAATTAAAAAAAGATTAAAGTTCATTGGTATCGCCTTTTCATATTTATTTTTAGTTTTAGTTTAGTTCTTTAGTTTTATTTTAGTCTTATTATCTTTATTTTATAGATGAGTAATTTACTTATTCATCATCTATTTCAATATCTAATTCTTCTTCCACTTCGTCAACTATGTCTTCAACTTTTTCATTTATTTCCCCATCTTGGATTTCAACTTCAGTGACATCATCAACATTTATGTACTCGTCATCTTTCCCTTTTGATGGGATGACATCTTTTAGGATATCAGTTAAAATCAATCCTAATTCGTTTAAACCTTTGTTAGCATTACTTCCTTTTGATAAATTTATGGTTCTGATTCCTTCTGCGCCAGTGCTTCCTTTTGATACGACGACCATAGTTACAGGTTCAACACTTACACCTGCACCAGTTGCAGCTATTTCTTGTTCTGCTTTTTGTTTTCCTATTCCAAATCCTACTGCTGCTTTGGTTACTGGAATCAATATTTTGTCTTCGCTTTCAATTGGTTCTCCAATATAGTTGCTTATGTGAATAAGTTTTCTTAATTCTTCTACAGTTGTTTTAATTGGTGCTTCTTCAATCATTTTTTAGCTCCTCATTTTTCTTAAATCTTTTATCAAAATCTATGGATTATTAAGTTAGTTAACATATATTATATATTTTATTTTGATATAATTTTTACTATTTGCATAGTTGATATGTTAAAAATACATTCCATATGTAAAAATTATATTACATCATATATAAATGTTTCTAAGTTTGGGTTAAATTTTGAAATTGGTGAAAAAATAAGAAAATAGGATTAATTGGTTAAAAAATAGAATTATGAAAAATCAAAAGTAAAAAAATTAAAAAAAGAAAAGAAGAAAAAAATAAGAAATAGAATTAGATGTAGTGATCAGCAAGAGCTGCTACACCTGCACCTGCATCGTCTACTAAACCTAATCCTTTTAAGGTTAATCCTAATGCAGTAAAGGTAATAGCTAATTCTTGGTAATTGATTACACCCATATGTCCAATTCTTATGATGTTTCCTTTAAGGTGGTCTTGTCCACCAGCTAATTGAACTTTATATTTGTTTAACATGGTTCCTCTGATGTCATCATCAGTTACACCTTCAGGGATGTTTACTGCAGTTACAGTTGCAGAGGATACAGCTTCATCAGGGAATAATTCAAGACCTAAAGCTTTAACAGCATCTCTTGATGCAGCTGCTGCTTGGTGGTGTCTTGCTACACTGTTTTCAAGTCCTTCTTCATGAATGACTTCAAGTGCTGCTTTTAATCCGTAGATTAATGAAACTGATGGGGTATAAGGAGTTTGAGCAGGAGTTTTGTTACCGTTTGCTCTGTATTTAGGCATGTTCAAGTAGTAGTTGTTAGGTTCTACTTTTTCACATGCTGCCCATGCATCATCATTGAAGGTAATAGCTGCAAGGCCAGGTGGTGCAGCGAGACATTTTTGAGATCCGGTTACACAAGCGTCAATGTGGAATTTGTCTACATCAACATAGTCTCCACCTAAGGAAGATACAGTATCTACAATGAATAATGCATCGTAGTTTTTAACTACTTCCCCTACTTCTTTAATAGGTGCAGCTACACCAGTGGAGGTTTCGTTGTGAACCATGGTTACTGCTTTTATGTCTTCATCTGCTTCTAAAGCTTCTTGGACTTGGTCAGGGGTTACAGCAGTTCCCCATTCAACATTTAAAGGTACTGATTCAATTCCATGATAGTTTGCGATTTCTGCAAATCTTTCTCCGAATTTTCCTCCGATAACATTTAATACTTTGTCTCCTCTGTTAACAAGGTTGGAAAGAGCTGCTTCCATTGCAGAAGTTCCTGAACCAGTAAGGATGTAAGAATCATTTTTAGTTTGGAAAGTTTTAGACATTAACTGAGTAGTTTCAGTATAGATTTCTCCGAATTCGTCTCCTCTGTGGTTTACAACTGCTTTTCCCATTGCTTGCAATACTCTTGGGTCTGCGGTTGTTGGACCAGGGAGCATTAATAATATTTCGTTCATTTGGTCTCCTCCATTATATAATAAGAATTATGAGCTTGAGTGGATAATTTTTAATTGTTTTTTTCTAGATTTATTATTATTTTAAAGTTATAATAATATGTCAAGCCATATATAATCTTTCTTTTTAATAGTTTTTAAATATTTTGTCGGCACTTTATTTTCTTTTCTTTATTTAGTTAATTATGGGAATTTTTATTAATGATTTCATAAAGATTAATATTAGAGGTTTTCTTATGAGTTTTAGAACAAAAAGGGTGTTGATGTCCACTCCACTTATTGCGATATTCGAGTTTTTCCTAATGAAATACTTGTTTCTATTGTTTGGTGGTTTGGATACAGTTCATCTGATTTTATTGACTCTTCTTTTTGTTTTATTGAATACAGTGCCTATGTTTTTTGAGGAGAAAAAATCAAGATTAATTACAAGAACCTTAGATGAGATATCCGGTTTTTGGATTTGGATGTCATTGTTTTTCTTCTTTGATATTCTGTTCATTTACATTATCGGATCCTTTGTGGAACTTCCATTTTATATTGTAGTTGCACTTCTTCTATTGGTTCCTGTTATAACAGTCTATAGCTATTGGCATGCTCATAAGATGATTGTCCATGAGAAAACCATTGAATTGGACAATATTAATCAAGAGATAAACATCCTTCACTTATCTGATGTTCATTATGGGTCAATTAGGCATAAAAAGCATATATTGGACTTAGCGAGTAAAATTAAGGAAATAGAAGGAAAGTGCGATTTGGCCATCATTTCAGGAGACCTTGCTGATGGGTCATGTGTAGTTGAAGAGGATGTTTTCTTGCCATTGAAAGATATTAATGTCCCTATCATTTTCACTCCAGGCAATCATGATTTTTATCCAGGGATTGAAAATGTCTATAAAGCATGCAAAAAGGCAGGAATCATCATATTGGATAATAAAGGAATGGAATTTAAGGATTTGAATATCTTTGGTCTCACATATAGTTTCGATGAAATAGAAACTGTAAGCATTGAGGAATTGTTGTCTTTTGTCCGTGAGGATAAGGTCAATGTCATGAATTACCACGTTCCCCAAAATTGGGAAGAATTTTCAAGTTTGGGATTTGATATTCAGTTATCTGGACATACTCATGGAGGACAGTTCTATCCAGTTGTTTGGATTGGAAATATGATTATGTATAATATGGGTTTATTTAAGAAGAATATTGGTGGAAAAGATAGATATTTGCATGTTACAACTGGTGTCGGTTCCATGGATTATCCATTTAGATGGGGAACTGACAGTGAACTTGTTATTTTAAAATTAAGGCCTAAAAATTAATTGTTTGTATAAGTTTGATTTTTTATAATCTGTCTGTTTTAAGGATTATTTATGTGATAAAATGAATAAAAGAATTGTAAAAAGAAATGGAGATGAATTGTTTCCACTTGGACTTGGGGCAATGAGGCTTGCCACAAAGAATAATTCAATTGATAAGGAAGTGTCAAAGGAATACATTCTATATGCAATTGAAAATGGAGTGAATTACATTGATACCGCCTATGCCTACCATGGTGGAGAAAGTGAAACATTTTTAGGTGATATTTTAAGTCTCACAGACTCTGAAGGAGTCAAATACAGAGACAGAGTCAAATTATCAACTAAACTCCCTTCTTGGATGGTAAGGTCCAGAGAGGATATGGATGCCTTTTTAAATGAGCAGTTAAGAAAGCTTAAAACAGATGTGATAGACTATTACTTCATTCATAATGTTGATTTTTCAAGTGTATTGAGACTTAAGGATTTAGGTTTATATGAGTTCTTGGAAAAGGCAAGAGCTGATGGAAGAATCAAGAATATCGGATTTTCCTATCATGGTTCCCCTAATGAGTTCAATGATTTGATTGATGACTTTGATTGGGATATGGTTCTTGTCCAGTACAATTATTCAGATGTCAATGCTCAGGCAGGTATTCGTGGAATTCAATATGCCTATGAAAAGGACATTGCAGTATTTGTTATGGAACCTTTGAAAGGAGGTATCCTTGCAGGTGAATTGCCTGAAAAGGTTCAAAACTTATTTGATAGTGTTGATTCAAATAGGTCTGCTGTTGACTGGGCTTTAAGTTGGATCTTGAATCAAAAGGAGATTACCTGTATCTTGTCAGGTATGGGTTCACTTGATCAGATTAAAGAGAATATGGCCATTGCAAGCAGGGTTGAAATCGATTCATTGTCTGAAGAGGAGATGGATGTATTAAAGCAGGCTCAGGATATTTTCGACTCAATGATGAAAATCAATTGTACCGGTTGCGGCTATTGTCTTCCTTGTCCTAAAGGTGTAAACATCCCAGATTGCTTTAAGATTTACAATGAAAAATACTTATTCAATAAGAAAGGAATTGGGCCTATTTCCAATGCCATGATGAATTATTATATGGTTGTTGGCGGAGTAGCCAACAAGCAGGCAAGTGCGGGTTTATGCAATCATTGTGGAAGATGCAAGAGATTATGTCCACAGTCCCTTGACATTCCAAATGAATTGGATACTGTAAAATCAGAGTTTGAACTCTTTGGATTCAATTATCAGATTAAATTTGTCAAAAAGATTGCAATGCCTTCCATTAATAGAATTTCTAAGGTTTTTGACTTCTTTAAGAATTCTTAATTTTTTTTTTATTGTGATTAAATTAAAAAGTTTTAAGAATTTATAAGTATTATTAAAGATAAAGTACTAATTAAGAAAAATTTTTAAAGAATATTTAATGACAAATAGAGGTTCTTTCATGAAAAACATTTTAATATCTAATGATGATGGCGTTCTTGGTCCAGGTATCTTAGCTACCAAACAGGCACTTGAAGACTTTGCCAATGTTACTGTTGTAGCTCCCCAAGAGAACAACAGTGCTGTAGGTCGTAAGGTCAATATCATGAAGCATATGTATTTGGACAAGTATGAACTGGCTGATGGCAGCATGGCTTATGGATTGTCTGGAACTCCAGCGGATTCTGTCAATGTAGGTGTTAATTATGTTTGTGATGAAAAGCCTGATTTAGTTGTAACTGGAATCAATCCTGGAATCAATATCAGCAGACTGCAGATCACCACTTCTGGAACCGTTTGTGCAGCTCTTGAAGCAGTTGGCCTTGGAGTGCCTGCAATTGCATGCTCTCTCTTTTTGGATGATGATTGCTTCAAGCAGGATGAAGAGGGTAACTGGTATGTTGATACAGATTACAGCTTTGCTCAAGAGATTCTTGCCAAAGTGGTTAAAAAGGTATTGGATGAAGGACTTCCGGAAGGAGTTGACTTATTCAATTTGAATATTCCATCAAAGCCATTGTCAGATAAGATTAAGATAACAACTCTTGCAGAAAAAATGCTTGATTTTAACATTCTTGAGAGGGTTGATGATGATGGAAATGACACAGTGATGAATGTTCCTCAATTGGTTGAAGATTATGAAGAGGGAACTGACGGTTACTGCTTATTGGTTGAAAGAAGACCTAGCTTGACTCCTTTAAGTGTCAATTTCACTGCTAAAGCTATTGATTTAGAGGAGTGGGAGTTTTAGATTTTAAGATTTGCTTTTGTTGCTCAATTTACGTTTAATTTTTTTATTTATTCAATTTATTAAAGGTGTAAAAATGGACATTAATGAATGGGAAGGATGGTATAAGGAAATCCTTGAAACTTTTGGATTTCCAAGAGAAGGTGATGAGAAAACTGCAGATTTATTGGATAAGATTCTTGATGAGAAAGGTTGTCTCACCATTGATGAATTCTATGATGAAATCATGGAGAAGAAAGACACTTCAAAATTCATTGTTTTCGGTGCAGGTCCTTCCATAAAGAAACATATCAATTATGTAAAGGAAAATTATGATTTGAATGATTATCTTCTTGTTTCTGCAGATGGTGCAACCACTGCAATGCTTGAAGAGGATCTTGTTCCAGACATTGTAGCAACTGACTTGGATGGAAAGATGTCTGACTTGTTGACTGCAAATTCCTTAGGGTCCTATTTTGTCATTCATGCCCATGGAAACAATGAGGAGCTTATTGACACTTGGACAACCAGTTTTGATAAGATTCTTGGAACAACACAATCCGTGCCTGTAGGTAATTTATACAACTTCGGCGGATTTACTGATGGTGATAGGGCAATGTTTTTCACCCTTGCATTAGGATGTGAGGAAATGATTCTTGCAGGAATGGATTTTGGAACAACAGTCACCAAATATTCAAGACCTAACATTGAAAATGAAACAGGTCCTGCAGATGAAATCAAAACCAAAAAGTTGATCTTTGCAGAAAGATTGCTTGCTTGGATTAAGGAAAATACTGATGTAGAAGTGATTAATTTGGTTGATGTTGTCAAATAATCCTTTTTCTTACTTTCTTTTTTTTAGTAAAAACAGCAGTTAAAAAGATTTTAAAATTAATAATTTAAAAAAAGCTTTTTAAAATTCAAGTTAAGAATTCCATTGGAATTCCTAACATTAAATTTTTCCCAACATATAAAAAGGAGTTTGAGAACTCTTTATTTTCTATTATGTTTTCATATTATATAAAATTTTAGTGAAGGAAAAAACTTGCCCAATTTAAAAATATTTAAAAACTGCACTTTTTTGCATTCGACCACTATTTAGAGTTTGAATTACTTCTTAACTATCATGATGATGATTTTGAGTAATTCCAGAATATAGTATAAAATTTCTTTTTTACTAATATCCATACTCATTCCTCCTTTTTTGATATGTTGGGATATTTTTATGCAGGCAAGAAAAACCTTCAATTTGGTATTTATTTTTATTATAAATAAATGTGGTAGTTTTTTTAGGTTAAAAATTATTGTAAAATTGTTATTTTGCTTTAATGTTGTTCTATTTCTCTTATTTTATTATAATATTGCTTTCATATCGTAATTATTTAATTTTTTTATTTAAATTGTGCTCCTTTTTTACTATTTTTATAATTCTATGGGATTTTTAATTGAAATTTGTATGTCATTATTCAAAATTAAAGAACTTTTTTATATAAGTAAACATATAATAAACTATATGGCAATAGAAGATATTTTAATGGGAGATGAAACATTATTCCAAAACATAAATGCATTCAATCCTGATTATATGCCTGAAAACTTTAATTTCAGGGATACTCAAATGGAAGGAATGGCTATGTGCATCAGGCCAGCCATTCAAGGGGGTCGCCCTACCAATTCAGTTATTATGGGATCATGTGCTACAGGGAAAACAACAGCACTTAAAAAGGTTTTTGAATTTGTGGAAAGAACTTCCGATAAAGTCGTTTGCTGTTATATTAATTGTCAATTGCACACTACTCGTTTTGGAATCTTTTCTCAAATTCATAAAAAATTATTTGGTCATCAACCTCCAGAGACTGGAGTTCCTTTTTCAAGAGTATATGAAAAAGTCATGAAATATCTTGCAAGTGAAAATAAGGCATTGGTTGTTGCTTTTGATGATGTCAATTACTTGTTCCAAACTCAACATGCCAATAAAATATTTTATGATATCTTAAGAGCTTATGAGGAATTTGAAGGAGTAAGAACAGGTATTTTTGCAATCCTTTCAGATTTGGAATTCAGATATGCACTTGATAAGAATGTAAACACGGTATTCATTCCTCAAGACATCACATTCCAACCGTACACATATTCTGAAATATTCAGCATTCTCTCTGACAGAGCTAAAGCAGGATTTTATCCTGGTGTAATCTCAGATGAGGTTATTGAAGAGATTGCTAACCATACCATTGAAGTTGGAGACTTAAGGGTTGGAATTGACCTTCTTAGGGTATGCGGTAATATTGCAGAGGCTAATGCAAGTAGAACAATCACTCTTGAACATGTGGAAGAGGCAGTGGCCAAACAAGGATCCATTCATCTGATGGAGACCATCAATTCCTTGAATGACATTGAAAGGACTTTGCTTAAGGCAGTTGTTGAAAGCGATGAAATCTTGACTGCTGGTGCGTTGTCCAAACAGTTTAAGGAAGAGGCAAATGTAAGTTATGCAACATTTAACAGAACCCTTGAAAAGCTTGAATTCTTAAGATTGGTTGATACTAAATTCACTGGAAAAGGAGTTAGGGGTAATTCAAGGGAGATTATCTTAAGATTTGATAAAGAGGATATTAAACGTTGCAACCTATAACCCAAACTTTTACTCGCCTTTGGCTCGTAAAAGTTTGATCAAAACTTTTTTTCATTCTATTTTTATTCAAATATTTTTATAATTTTTTTTTAATTTTTTCTAAAATAAGCAATTTTTATAATTTTTAAAAGGACAAAATTACAAATCTAAAATGGCTCTAAGCTTAAAGATGCCATCATCTTCTTTTACGCACATCTTATGAAAAGTGACGGCTTTGACTTCAGATTTGTGGGTGTGAACATTCCAATCTATTTCCTCACCATATGCAGAACAAGTCAATTTATAATTTTCAAGAGTGGTGGATTTCTTATCCGCTATTTTTTCAATCTTCACTTTAAAATCAGAGAAGAACAGGAACTCTGTATCCTGTAGGAAGAGAAGCTCTTCCAAGTAATCATATAAAAGGGAAACCAAATCCTCTGAAACTATTTCAAATTCTTCCATTTCCTCTTTTTTTACCTTATTTATGTCTGTTATTACATTAAACATAGCTAATCCTGCATTTTCATATGCCTCTTCCAATGAATTGCCGTAGGCATAAAATCCAATGTCTGCAGTAACATCAAAATATTCATATTTCTTTGATTTTGATTCGTCGTTTTCCATAGCTATGCACCAATTATTAAGTTCACTATTCTCATTTTCAATTGAAAATAGTCTCATTATCAATTAAATATTTAATTTTAATATTATATAAACTGCTTGAAAATTAGAAAAGAGATATTCTCAAAACTTAAATCATATCCCATATGATACACTTGAAATCGAACCCCCCATTACTTTTCAAATGCTCTCTTTCTCTTTTTTTATATATGCTTTTCAACTTACTATTAGTACAGAGAGAAAAACATGAGAAAATTTAAATTTAAAATGAGGTGAAAAAAAATGATAAAACATAATAATCCTACTTGTGACTTAAGAAGAAAAACCAGTATTGTAGATCCTATGACTTTCCACAACCTTAGAATCGATTTTAAAGATTGCATGGTAATATTTGTAGTTCTTACAGTATTACTTTTATCTATTTTAGCTGTTAGCGCAGCTCCCGGCCCAGAAATGATGAGCTGGGTATAATTAAACAAAACCAAACCCATTGTTTATTAAAGGATGTAACCATATAAGATAAAAATTGCTAAAGATTTATGAATATTATCGTGCAATTTTTTTTTAAAAACATCTCATAAATGTTTAGATTTTTGTAAATTACATATTGTGTTTGCATCCTTTAATCAATGTGTTTTCAAATTCAGATTTTTTTAATTCTCAATTTATCATTTTTTAAACACTAAAAGCTCAATCACCATATTTGATCCTTTACACCATACATCAATCTTTACTTTTTTTAATTTCTTTCATTGTCTCAAATTTCAACAATTAATTTTAAATGTTTAATAAAACATAGATTATAATACTATATTAAATTTATAATTTAATTTATGATTTAATCAATTTTATAAAAATTTATTTTAATTTTACTATCCGTGATAATTATGTCAATCAGAGAAAGTCTTGAAAAGGTAAGAGATAACGTATGGGAACTCCCAAGCAGTTATAAAAAGGAAATGAGAGTTCCTGGAAGAATGTATCTTGATGATGAAGCTGTTCAAACCATTGAAGAGGGAGCTCTTGAACAGGTAGCTAATGTTGCATGCATGCCAGGTATTCAAGGTGCATCCATCGCTATGCCGGATATTCACTTTGGATACGGTTTCAGCATTGGTGGTGTAGGAGCTTTTAATTATAATAATGGAGTCGTAAGTCCTGGAGGAGTAGGTTTTGATATTAACTGTGGAGTCAGAATGCTCAGAACAAACTTGACTGAAGATGAAATCAAGCCAAAACTTAAGGAACTTACTGAAGTTTTATTCAAAAACATTCCATCAGGTGTAGGAAGTAAAGGTCAAATAAGACTTAAGGATAATGAAATCAATGAAGTCTTGGACTATGGTGCTTGGTGGGCTGTAGAACGTGGATTCGGTTGGGAAGATGACCTTAAATTCTTGGAAGAAAACGGTAGGATGAAGGAAGCTGAATCTGCAATTGTAAGTGATAAGGCTAAAAAAAGAGGAATTCCTCAATTAGGTTCATTAGGTTCTGGAAACCACTTCTTGGAAGTTCAAAAAATTGAAGAAATCTATGATGAGACTGTAGCAAAGGCATTTGGCCTTGAAGCAGGATCAATAGCAATCATGATTCACAGTGGTTCAAGAGGATGCGGACACCAAATCTGTTCTGATTACTTGAGAAAAATGGATAAGGCTTATAGAAACTATAAGATTAATATTCCTGATAGGCAATTGGCTTGTGCACCTATTGATTCCAAAGAGGCACAAGGCTACTTGAAGGCTATGGCTGCTGGTGCTAACTATGCATGGGCAAATCGTCAAATGATGTCCCATTGGGTTAGAGAATCCTTTGAAGAGGTATTCTCCCGCAGTGCTGATGATATGGATATGGGCATAATCTATGATGTTGCACATAACATTGCTAAAAAGGAAGTTCATAAGGTGAAAGGTTCCCATATGGAAGTTCTTGTTCACAGAAAAGGAGCTACCCGTGCATTCGGTCCTGGAAGACGTGAAATTCCTAAGGAATATCGTTCTGTAGGTCAACCTGTATTGATTCCTGGAACTATGGGTACAGCATCTTACATCTTGCATGGTACCGATGTTGCTATGGAAGAAACCTTCGGTTCAACTGCTCACGGTGCAGGAAGAGTCTTGTCAAGAACTGCAGCTAAAAAACAATTCACTGCAGAAGGAATTGAGAAGGAATTGAATGCAAAAGGAATTCATGTAAAAGCAAATTCCGCTCCAGTTTTAGCTGAAGAGGCACCTGGTGCATACAAGAATGTCGATTCAGTTGTCAAAACATCTCACGATGCAGGAATTGCTAAATTAGTAGCTAAAGTTGTTCCTTTAGCAGTTACAAAAGGATAATATTTTATCCTTAACTTTTTTTTATTTTAAACTAAGTTATTTATTAAAATAATTTATATTAAAATGATTTATATTAAAATAATAAATTTAATTTATTAAAATATTGATTATTTTTCATTTTTATTGAGGTTATTGTATGATTGGAATTATTGGCGGTAGTGGAGTAGAGGAAATAAGTGAATTGGCAGATGCAACCGAAACCAAAGTTGTTGAGACTGAATATGGCTCTGTTGAGGTTTCCCTTTTAAGCATTGGGGATAAGACAGTTGCTTTCATACCAAGACATTCTAAAGGTCACACTTGCCCTCCACATAAGATCAATTTTAAGGCAAACATTATGGCATTGAAGGAGATAGGTGTTAATCAGATCATGGCTACAAATGCTGTAGGGTCTCTTGACATTGATATTGGTCCCGGATCCATTGTTCTGCCAGATGACTTTTTGGATTTCACTGTAAATAGGGATAGGACTTTCTATGATAATGAGGTTATCCATATTGACATGACAGAACCTTTCTGCAACAGATTAAGAGGAGCTATTTTAGCAAATTCCGACTGTGTGAATGGGCCTGTAGTTGATGGAGGCACAATTGTCTGTACAGAAGGGCCAAGATTTGAAACTCCTGCTGAGATTAAAATGTTTGGCATACTTGGAGGGTCAATTGTTGGTATGACCACATTGCCTGAAGCGGTTCTTGCAAGGGAAAAAGAGATGTGTTACGCTTCTATAGCAGTTGTTTCCAATTATTCAACTTCAATTTCTCCGACTAAATTAAATACAGAAGAAGTTCTTGAGATAATGGCTCAAAAGAAAGAGGAATTGATTGAGTTATTGTTTAATACAATTAATGAATTACCTACAGATTATTATTGTGATTGTCAACATGTTTTAGATGATGCACATATGTAACTCAAACTTTTACTCGTTTCGTTTGCAAAAGTTTGATCAAAATAGTTCAATTTTCTAATTTTTATAGAATATTTGCTTTTTTTATTTTTTATTTTCCTTTTTTTTTAAATATTGTGCTTTTCTATTTTCTAATTTTTAATAAAACATTTTTATAAAAATCAAAACCTTTATATGTAACCAAGTTTATATGATTGGTACCCATCAACCACATAATCGAAATTTAACATAAACACGCCAAACACGTTTTATAGATTTTATGCGAGGGGGCATTTAATCTATAAAAGGTTATGTTGTTGATTAACACCAATAAATTATCATTATTTTATCACCTCCTTTGTTTTTTGTTTGTTCATAATATCATTTCATTTGTTGCTTTCGGTTTTCACCTTTTTTTTTGTGATAATTTATTGGTAGGGTATCATTTGGAGGGTTAGATAAGTTCAAGAGAGCTTATCTATCTGGAGGGATGTTTAATTTGTCAACTTGAGTTTTTAAATTTTAGTTTAATTTATCCTATTTTTTTTTCTGATTTTTGATTCAATTCCCTATTTTTTATTAATTTTCATTATTTCAACTGAAATTTCAGCTTTTTTATAAAAATCAGAAATCTTTATATGTAACCAAGTTTATACACTTGTTACCATCAACCACATAATCTAAAATTTTCAAACCACCTTTGAAAATGGATTTAATTAAGGGGTATAAATCCATGATTATGTCGTTGATCTGCACCAATAAATTATCACACAGGAAATCATCATAGTAAATCACTCCTTATTTCGTTTGTTCATAATATCTAGTCATGTTTTTCATCCTTTGTTTTGTTTCGGATTTCATCAGGTGTGTAATTTATTGGTGTTTTAATGAACTTGGCAGGGTCTTATCAATAAGTTCAAGGGGGCTTCTTGATAAGAGGGAGGGAATGTTCATTATTGCCGTATTTTGCTGTCGAACTTTTTTTATTTTGAGGTATTTTTTATGAATGATTTTGGTTTAGTGCAATTGATTTGGATTAAGAGATTGGTAAGTGAGACAACTAGAATAAATACTTTAATTGAATGCAATAGATTATCTAAAAAAGATTTAAACAGGTATAAATCTGTCATTTCAGCTATTGATGACTTTTGTGCATTTGTAATTAACTCCCAAAACTGGAGAGATATCAAAAATATTTCAAGCATTGTTGATGAAGTTGAAATGGTCTTGTTCCAACATTTCTATGAACAGATAGATGCTTTTGAAGATGAAAAAGTTGATTTGGATTTATCCAACAGTGATGAAGTGAACCTTAGATTCGAAAATCCTCTTCTTGATGATATGACCTTTTCTGTAATTGATGATGAAACATACAGCAACATCGATATGATTGAGGATATTGGGGAAGAACCTTTCAACGGTCCAATTTTAGAAGGAAATGTCTTTGAAGTTCCTGAAGAAATAGTTTTTGAATTGGACAATGATGAGTCTCTGGAAAAAATATTCAATATGAAAGATGGCGATTCCATGGAAATATCTTTGGAAGATTTTATAAAATTAATCAGTCAAAATCAGGATGATCTCTCCTTTACATTGAATCCTGAAGTATGCGGTGATGATTACACTGAAGGTGAAGAAGTTTCATTTGAGGAATTTGTTTCCAATCTTATATCTAATAATTCCAAAACTTCTGGATTTGACCTAATTGATGATGAAGATTTCTTTTAATCATCAAATCATCATTCTTATTTTATTTTAATATTTCTCTAGCTATTTTTAGCTAGTTCTAACATTTTTTATCATTTTCTATTTTAGTATTCTATTCTTAAGTTTTTTCACTATTTTATATTTCAGCATTCTATTCTTAAGTTTTTTATCTATTCTTATTTTTCCTCATATCGCTAATAAAGATGTCTTCTATTTTCACATCAAATTTATGGGCTATCTTGAAGGCAAGTTCAAGTGATGGGTTGTACTTGTCATTTTCAATAGCTACTATGGTCTGTCTGCTGACTCCCAATTCATTGGCCAATTCTTCTTGTGTGATATTTTCGATGGCTCTGTAAATTCTTAAATTGTTCCTCATCTTCAATTCTCCTTTCCTTATCTTTGGACATATGTAATTTTTATATTTTTTTATATTTTTTATGTAAAGTTATCTTAACTTATTGTATAAATATATGTACTTAATGTTAAATATTATTTACTATTATTAGGTATTTATATAGTATTATGAATATATATTCAAAATGTAATTTTATTAAGTTTAAAAAAATAAGGTGGTTATTATATGGAAAAAGCTTTAACTTTAAAATACACTTGTAAAGATTGCGGATTCACTTGGATTACTTTAAATGGTGAACACTCAATCTGTCCTAAATGTCACAGTGAAAATATTGAATTCTTAGAGGAAGTAAAAGATCTAGATATCGATGCAATTCTTGCTCACAATAAAAGGAGAGGTGGATGTTGCGGTTCTGCACGTGGAAAAGGCCCTTTAACTTGTGGCAAACCAATGCCAGACCATGCAAATCCTAATATCAAACATCATAACCATGATAAAAAAACTTGTTGCGGTTATAATGAATAATTAATATTTTTTTCCTCAAATTTTTATATCTCTCCTTTTATTTTTTTTAAATTTCATGAAATCATATTTCATTTTCATGAAGATTTTTCAACTTTTTTTTTTAATCTATTCACTTTCTGATTCATATTTATTCTAATTTTCTTATTTTTTTAAGTTTTTCTAATTTAAATAATAAACTATTTATTATAAAGATAATATAAATT
>NZ_JAZNIB010000160.1:0-15794 GCF_045577275.1 Methanobrevibacter sp. | reverse complement strand
GTCATAGTCTAATGATGAGTTATTCATATAAATCAAATCGTTAGGGTCCTCTTCTAAGCTTTCCTCAGCAAACTCAGCCATAGCTTCTGCTATTTCCTCATTTGTCATGTTGTTTCTGTATTCCTCTCTTGACAATCCATAACAGTACATTGCATCTGAAGAAAGCTTTAAGCTTCTCTTTAATGAATCTGAAAGGGGCAAGTCATAAGCTCCACCATTATAATCAGGATCTGAAACCAAAATATTGTTCATGATTTGGCTTAAGGCATAATTATGTCCACCTACCTTAAAGCTGCTTACAAGAGAAATGATAAAGTCAACAGAATCTGGATAAACACATCCCCAAGTCAATACTTCAAATCCGCCCATGGAATTTCCAATAAGTCCTTTTACATGAGTGATTCCGAATTTCTCTTCAATGAACTGCTTTTGGAAATTGACCATATCTTCTACATCATATTCTGGAAACTTATTCATCAATCCTGTTGTAGAAGGGCTGGCAGAACCTGGACATCCAAGAGCACTAACTGAAATGAAGAAGAATTTATCTGTATCAAATATCTCTCCACTACCCATATCCTCAGAAATGCGTCTTGCAGAGTAACAGCTACCGCTTGAACCGTGGAAGTAAATTACTGCATTTGAAATGATTCCATTATCATCATATTGTGGAGTTCCAAAAGTTATGTATTCAACCTTTGCATCCTTTAAGACTTCTCCATTTTTAAATTCAAACTCATCTAGAGTGAAATATTCTGCTTCAATAGCTTCTACATCAATCATTGTATCAACCTAGTAATGAAAAATAATTTATTAAAAAAAATAAAAATCCAAAAGAGAAAATAATTTTAAAAAATAAAAAAGAATAGAATTATTTTAAACCAAGAAGTTTAGCTGCATTCTCATAAAGAATCAAATTTCTTTCTTCTTCAGTTAAATCAATCTTATTAAACATTTCCATCTCGCTTACAGATTCCCACATTGGGAAATCAGTAGCCCATAGAACCCTATCTGCACCATATGCATGAATCAAGTCCTTAGCAGTTTCAGGGGACAATGCATATAAGCTTGAACTGCAGTCTACAAATAGATTAGGAGTTCCTGCCAATTCTTCAGTTGCCTTTTCCCACATGCTCCATCCTGCAAAATGAGCACCTATAACAGTAATGTCTGGAAACTCTTCAAGGAAAGGCTTTAAATGCTCTGGATTGGAATAGTTATACCTGAAGTCACCACAGTGAATCATGATTGGCAATCCTCTTTCACTGATAGCTTCACCCATCTTAAATGCCCTTTCCTCATTTAAGGCGAATTGCTGGAAATCAGGATGAACTTTTACACCTTTTAGGCCAAGTTCCATAATATAATCCAAGTCCCCTTCAATATCTTCACTGTCTGGATGCAATGTTCCAAAACCTGTCAGAGTCTCTGGGCGTGCTTTAACTTCCTCTGAAATGAACTCATTAATTGATTTGACCTGCTTTGGAGTTGTTGCAACAGAATGAACAAGATAATGCACGACACCTACCTTATTGCCGTCTTTAATCAAGTCATCTACAGTTCCATTTAAAGACATATGAAGGTCATAAAAATCACGGATTCCCTCAACAGCTCTTGAAGCAATCTTTGAAGGATAGATGTGACAATGAGAATTAATTACCTTTTGCATATTTAATTTACCACCTAAAACTATATCTCTTAATTATTAGTATTTTGTTCAATATTATTAAATTTTGCTTCCTTTTATTTTTCCTTTGATCAATCTATCTACATAAATTTCAATATAAACATAAGCGATTACTGAGCCTATGAAACCACCTAAAAGCATTCCATAATAAATTCCAGTTTCTCCCATATTGAATACAAATCCTAAGAGGTATGCAAATATCAATACAAGGACAAATTCCCTGAATGTAGTTAAAATAAAGGAAGTTGTTCCTTTTCCAAGTCCTTGGAATACATTTCCTGCACTTGCACCAAATGGAACATACAATATGAACAGGCACATCAATTGTATAAATGCTGCTATCAATGGCAAGAGATGGGCACTTGCTTCAGAATATGAGAATATGAATGCAAGCTGATCTGCAAATACATAGAGCAATATGCAAACAATGATTGAAGCGGCCAAACCTAATTTTGCAGAATATCTAAGTGCAGTTCTAATGTTTTCATACTTTTTAGCACCATATGCTACACCGGAAACTGTAATTGCTGCAGTTCCAACTCCAATAGCTGGAAGCAATCCAAGAGATATCAGTCTCCATCCTGCAGTATAAACGGCCACTGCAATTGAACCGGAAACTATAGTAAGCATAAAATTGACAGTTACTGCAAGAGCCGCCATGATCAATTGCTCTAAGCTTGCTGGAATTCCTACAGCTAAAATATCTTTATAAATTGAAAAGTCACTATGGAAATCTTCTTTATTATAGGATAAATAGGTGTCTTTTTTAATGAAAATCCAATAAAGCATCATTAAAAGACCGAAAATAGGAGCCATTCCTGTTGCAAGAGCTGCACCTGAAATTCCCCATCCAAGGACATAAATGAATATTGGGTCTAGAATCATATTGACAATAGCTATAATTGCTATAGGCAAAGTAGCCCTTTTAACGTCTCCTTCAGCTCTAAATGCTCCTCCAAAAATAGGGGGAATTATAATAGGTGCTGTAAATATGAATATGATCACGCCGTAATCCATCGCATAATCCAATACAGAACTAGCTCCCATGAGTTTCAATAAGGATTCTAAACTCAAAAGAGCGATAACTGTAATGACTAGAGAAATAAGCACACTTAAAATGGCAGAGTGAATTGCTGCATTGTTTGCATCATCTTTCTTTTCTGCACCTATAAAACGAGAAATAAGGGAAGTTGCACCTGCACCAATACCATTTCCAACCCCTACAAGCACCATAAACAATGGAGTGACATAACCGATTGCAGCAAGTGGATCTGGACCAAGCCCTGCAACCCATATACTATCTATAATATTATTCAAAAAGACCAAAAGCATACTTGCTATTAAAGGCCAAGCCAATTTATTAATAGCTTTTTTAGGGTCTCCAGTAATCATTTCAACATTTTCATTCATTTCCATAATAATCATTTCCTAACTATTAATTATATATAAATAGTAATATATAAAGTGTTAAGAATTTAAAATTTAAAAATAAACTAAAATTCATAAAAAATATGAAATTTAAAAATAAAAAAATAAAAAAATTAATTAAAAATTAATTAAATTTATAAAAAATAAAAACAAATATTGATAGTACAACAAACTATAAAATGATAAAATGAAATACAAAATCCTAGAAAATCCCGATTATGAAGAGACTTATGAGCTTATTGAGGAAGGCCTTAGAAAAAAGGCAACCATATTGCTTTTTGCATGCTGTAGAGTTAGCTATGAAGGGCGTGCATTAAGTGAACTTGATTATGGTGAAAGAATCATTATGATGAAGCCGGACGGATGCTTTTTGATTCACCAAGACAATAAGGTGGATCCAGTTAACTGGCAACCTCCTAAATCAAGACCAAGAGCTTACATTAAAGATGAAATACTATTTTTGGAAAGTCATAGGCGCAGTCCTCCTGAAAGACTTGAAGTTGAGGTTAGAAAAGTCCACTATGCAAGCTATAACCTAATAGAAGACTACGAAGAGCTTGAAAGAGCAGGATATGAAAAGGACATGGGAGACATGATTTGGGAAAAGCCTCACATTATCGAGGAAGGATTCCGTCCAAACGTAAGGGAATATGCAACAGAGCACGGTTTCATTGACATACTTGGTAAGGATAGTGAAGGAAACCTGATGATTTTAGAATTGAAAGCACGTAAGGCAGGAGTAGCTGCAGTAAAGCAAATCAGAAGATACCTCACTGATTTTGAAAACAAGGAAAATGAGGAAATCAAAAATCCTTCAGAAAAGCAAAAGATCAGAGGAATTCTCGTAGCTCCTTCAATAGGTGATGATGCACTTGAACTTTTAGAAGAGGAAGGAATCGAATTTGTTGCTGTAGAACCTCCAAGAGAACTTAAAAAAGACAAAAAAGTAACCTTAGATGCATTTGGATAGAACTTCTTAAAAATTGATGATTATTATGGATTTTATTTCAACTTTATTAATTGCAATCGCACTGGCAATGGATGCATTCAGTGTTTCACTCACAAAGGGATTCACCTTAAAAAATATCACAAAAAGCCAAGCATTATGGTTTGGAATTTTCTTTGGAGGATTTCAGGCTTTAATGCCAGTTTTAGGCTGGTTAGGCGGAATTCAATTGGAATGGCTCATCACTACATTTGCTCCGTGGGTTGCATTCATACTTCTTCTTTTGATTGGATCAAATATGATTAGGGAAAGTTTCTCAAATGATGAAGAAGACTCATCAGATAAGTTTTCATTTAAGGAACTGACCTTGCTTGCAATAGCTACAAGCATTGATGCATTTGCAGTTGGAATAACCTATGCTGTATTAAAAACAGACATTTTAATTCCAATAATCATGATTGGAGTTACAGCATTCATATTTACACTAATCGGCCTTTATCTTGGTAAAAAAATAGGAAATTACTTTGGAGACAAGTTTGAAATCCTTGGTGGAGTAATCTTGATTTTGCTTGGATTCAAAATTCTCCTTGAAGGGCTTGGAATATTGATTTTATAATAAAAAAATAGTAAGGAGCTTTAGTTATAAAGCTCTAAAAATCTATAAATCTAAAACGAATCTTTCACCGCTTAATTCTTTTAAACGTTTTATCTCTTCCATTTGATGTCTTTTAGCATAATCATTGTATGGTTTTGGAGATAAAGTGTGTCCATCGTATTCCAATTTATAAATTACAAACTCATCAGTATCCAAGAATATGACATCCTTTGCATCTTTTAATTCGAGACTGTTTAATTCATCCAAAATATTTTCATGCTCTTTTTCTTCCAATTCGATAAGCTCATCAATATCTCTTGAAGCAAAGCTTGGATTGAATTGCATAGCAAGTCCAATCATACCATTAACTTCTTTTCCACCAATATTAAAGACAGATGCCCTTATATGATCCATCTGTTTGACCATATGCTCCAATGTAGGTTTGGTAACTGGAATTTCACTTGCAGTCCCTAAAATGTTTATCTCATAATCATTTTCCCAATTTCCAATTCTATAGACTGCATAATTAATATTATCACAATTGATTTTTTCAACTTTAACCATTCTATCACTTTTTCTTAAAAAATTATTCAATGCAATATTTTTCTAATATGATAAATATTATTATCTTATAAGTTAATAAAATAGTTTACTTTAATTATTTTTAAAAATATCTTAAATTTTAAATATAAGGTTAAATAAAAAGAATAATATTAGTAAATAACTTTTTAAGTAATTTTAAATATTTTAAAAAAATTATCATATTTTAAAAAGATTATTGAAAATTATTGAAAAAACATTTCGATTATTAATTTTATTAAATAATGGGAGGTTAAAAATTGGTAAAATATTGTCAAGAGTGTGGAAATGCAAGTTACGACAGTGCACCAGTTTGTGGTAACTGTGGTGCTAAACTGCCTCCAAAATCTGAAGCAAACTCTAGACCCCCTAAAAAAGATGGAATATCCAAACAAATGGCAGTAGGGAGGAAAACTGAAGAATCCATATTTTCTGGAAAATCCGGCGGTTTCGGTGGAGGATTATCCAAAAAATTATCTGGCTTCGATTTAAGCAAATACAGCAATACTGCTAAAGCTAAAAAAGAAAAAGAAAGTGCTGAACAAGTTAAAAGTTCCAAACCTTCTTTCAGCAAAACTGCAACCGAAGGTTTCAAACAAAAAGATCCAGGAATAAAAAACCCTGCTAAAAAGTTCGGTACAACAAAAGCTGAAGAAACTACAAAGGAAATCAAAAAGGAAACTCCTAAAAAAGAGAAAAAGGCTGAACCAAAAACTGTTCAAAAAACCAAAGAACAAGGTTCCGGTATTAATATCAGAAAAGTAGCAATCGCAGCAATAATCATGTTAATTATTCTTATTATCGCAGGAATTGGAATCAACGGACTCCAAAACCAAACTACAGATGAAGTTAAAACCTATACTGATGGTGTGATAACATATAATTACTCTGGAAATTGGTCCATGTACAATAATACTGATGGAAACGGCAATTCCAGCGATATTGCATTTAAAACTAAAGACAACACATTGATTGGATTTACTACAATTCAAAGTGATGACATTACCTATGATAAGATTATAAGTGATGTCAATGCAACTGCACAGTCATTAAACGGAGAAGTTTTAGAAGCTAAAACCGTTTATGTTGGAGAAGTCCCATCCTTAGAAATGACAATAAGTACCGCTGATCAAGGATATTCAAGATACATCTGCACATTACGTGATGGAATATACTACAGCTTTGTCATAAACAATGGAAAATCCAACAATCAAGACATCAGTGCTTTGAATACCACTGAAATCCAAAACATGATTAATAGTATTGGTTTTGTATCACCTGACTACAGTGCTACAGATGGTGCTGAAATAGCTTAAGAAATAACTTAAACTAATATTATTAATTTTTATTTTTCTTTTATTTTTAAGTTCTTTTAGAATGATTTTATATTTTCTATTTTTCTTTATTTTTTCTTTTTAATTTATTTTTCTTATTTCGAATTTTCCTTTAATTTATACGATTTTTGAATTTTACTACTTTAATATCTTAAACAATCAACTGAGGTAAAAAAATGAATTTGATTAAAATAGCCCTTTGTCAAATGAATGTTGTTGACAATAAGGAAGAAAACATCAAAAAAGCCATTCAAATGATTAGGGACTCTAAAAAACAGGGAGCTGATTTAGCTGTTCTTCCTGAAATGTTTAACTGCCCATATGAAAATGAAAAATTCATAGAATATGGCGAAGAATTCGAAGACAGCCAAACTTTAAATAGAATTGCTGAAACTGCAAAGGAAGAAGATATTCATGTATTGGCAGGATCAATACCTGAGATAGAAATGTCCCTTGCTGAAGAGGGAAAAGATGAAAAGTCAATATACAACACCTCAGTCCTCTTTGACAATCATGGAAAAATCCTTGGAAAGCATAGGAAAATGCATCTTTTTGATATCGATGTCAAAGGAAAGATCTATTTCAAGGAATCAGACACCTTAAGTGCAGGCTCAAACTTTACTGTAATCGAAACAGAACTTGCAAGAATCGGAATCGGCATCTGTTATGACATACGATTTGTTGAACTTTCAAGAATCATGACACTTAATGGTGCAGAGATACTCATTTTCCCAGGAGCATTCAATTTGACAACCGGCCCTGCACATTGGGAAATACTCTTTAAATCAAGAGCATTGGACAATCAGGTCTATACTATAGGGGTAGCACCAGCATTGGACAAGACTGCAAATTACAATTCATTCGGACATTCAATAGCTGTAAATCCATGGGGAGAAGTGATTGAAGAATTGGATTTCGATGAAGATTTAAAGATTGTAGAAATAGATTTAAATGAAATCAAAAGAATAAGAGAGGAAATACCTATTTTAAAAAATAGACGATGCGATTTATACGAAATAAAAGAAAAATAAGTAAATAAAAATAGGGTTCATGAAATAAACATGTAATTTCATGAAAGAAAAAAAAAACTTAAAAATAGTTTTAAAAATTAAATTAAAAATAAATAAAAAGTAAAAAAAGAGCAAAGAATTAAACTAAATTAAAAATCTATTTTAATTTAGCTAATCTTTTCTCAAAATATGCTAATTTTTTCTCATTGTCAGCAAAGACATCACAAGCAGTCTCCAAGACTCTGACCTCATTGTCATAATCATTCATTTTTCTATAGAGAACACATAATCTCTTATATGGAGCATCTTTTGCTTGTTTTGATTCGACATATCTTTCATATTCCTTAATTGCCTTTTGCAAATTAGCCTCTTCCATTTCCTTGATTGTGCTCATTGGAATGACTTTAACAATAGCTTTTCCGGATGCCTTAGCCTTTTTCCTTTTTTCAGCCTTTTTGATTGCCTTGTTACAGGATTTCTTAAAGTCCTTGTCATCTTCACTTTTTCTTGCTTTCTTGATGAGTGCAATTGCATCGTCAGTACCTAAGTCACCTAAAGCTTGAATTGCAGCTAACTTTACACCCCAATCCTCATCATCAAGACATTTGGCAATGGTGTCCAATTCATCTTCAGCTTGAAGTTCACCTAAAGCACGAACGGCAACTTTTCTAACACCGAAATCCTCATCATCAGTGGATTCGACAAAATAAGGAATGACCTTTGGATCTTCAGTTTCCTTAAGTGCAAAAGCCAAAAATCTTTTATCTTTTCCTTCCGCTTTAGCAAATTCTTCAATCAATTTGTCAACAGCAAGGTCTCCCATATTTCCAAGAATCTCTGCAGCCTTAAAACGAACTTGAGCGTTTTCATCTTTAGTAGCTTCAATTAAAGGTTCGATTATTGAATCATCAGTAACTCCAGCTAAACTTTCTACAGCCACTTTCCTAGTAGCTACATCCTCATCTTTCAATGCTTCAACAGCCTCTTCAATTGATAATTTTCCAACCATAATAAATCCTCTATCAATAAGATTAAACGAATAAAAATCATTAATAATCTGAATGGTTAATTTAAAAATCTTTTAAAATTTGATTATTAAAAATATTTTTAATTTAATAATATTTAAGTTAAACTAATATTTAAATTAATTTGAATAAAATAAAACTTAACTATAAAATAAATAAATTACATAATAAGAAAGTAAGCAGATTAAAAAATCTAACTGAAAACACCAAAATTAAATAAATATAATAAAATTTATTGATAATATGATTACAAGACAAACAAAAAGCTATTCAAAAAAGCAGATATATAAAAATCTCCATCCTTATGTTAGGCAGTGGTTTGAGAATAGCTTTGATGACTTTACACCTGCACAAAAGCAAGCAATCCCTGAAATACATAAAGGGAATAATATTCTTGTTTCATCACCAACAGGATCAGGTAAAACATTGACTGCATTCCTATCCGTCATAAATGAATTGACTGCACTTGCAGATAAGGGAGAGCTTGAAGACAAGGTTTATTGCATCTACATATCTCCCCTTAAGGCTTTGGACAATGACATTGAAAGAAATCTTGACGAACCCCTTAGGGAAATAGAAAAAATAGCTGGAAAGCCTTTGAATATTCGTAAAGCAGTAAGGACTGGAGATACAAGCCAATATCAAAGAACAAAGATGCTGAAGTCCCCACCCCATATCCTGATTACAACTCCTGAAACATTATCAATCCTCCTTGTTGCACCTAAATTCAGGGAAAAGCTGTCACATGTGAAATATGTGATTGTCGATGAGATCCACTCACTGGCTGAAAACAAGAGAGGAGTTCATTTAAGCCTCTCCTTGGAACGTCTTCAGGCATTGATTGGAGGGTTTACCAGAATCGGATTATCTGCTACAGTCAGCCCACTTGAAGAGGTTGCAAGATTCCTTGTAGGATACGAATATGGAACGGAAAGGGATTGCATCCTTGTTGACATAAACTATCTGAAGGAATTGGATATAGAAGTGATCTCTCCAGTTGATGACATTGTAATAGCTGACGATGAAGATACAAGAATGGCAACATATGCATTGATTGATGATTTGGTAATGGAACATAAGACAAGCCTGATATTTACAAACACACGTAGTGCAACCGAAAGATATGTCTACAATCTGAAAAAGCTCTATGGCGAGCATTTCAACAACAGCAACATCATGGCTCACCATTCTTCCCTCTCAAAGGAATCAAGGTTAAGGACTGAGGAAAAGCTCAAAAAAGGAGAGCTTAAGGTGGTTGTTTCCTCCACTTCACTTGAACTTGGTATAGACATCGGTTACATTGACCTTGTAATTCTCATAAACTCACCGAAATCCGTTTCAAGAGCATTGCAGAGAATAGGTAGAAGCGGCCACAGACTGCATGAAAAGTCAAAGGGAAGAATCATAGTCACAGATAGGGATGAACTTGTGGAATGTTCAGTGCTTCTTAAAAACGCAAAAGAGGGTAAAATCGACAATATCAAAATCCCGAAAGACTGTTTGGATGTGCTTTCACAGCATATTTATGGAATGAGCATTGAAAATCCTTGGGATATTGACTATGCCTATGACATAATCAGAAAGAGCTACTGCTATAAGGACTTGGATAAGGATGATTATGAGGATGTCCTAAGCTATTTGGCGGGAGAATATGTTGAACTTGAAGATAGGTATGTCTATGCGAAAATTTGGATAGACTATAAGGAAAACACCTTTGGAAAAAGGGGAAAGCTTGCAAGAATGCTCTATTCAACAAATATTGGAACAATTCCAGACACTTCCTCAGTTGCAGTGAAATGTGATGGAGAGGTTATAGGCAGGGTTGAAGAGGACTTTATGGAAAAGCTCAAAAAAGGGGACAGCTTCGTTCTCGGAGGAAGAACCTACAAGTTCAATTATGGAAAGGGAATGACTATCAATGTATCTCCTGCATCAGGGCCACCTACAATTCCATCATGGTATTCAGAACAGCTCCCTCTTGCATTTGACCTTGCAGTTGACATTCAAAGGTTCAGATATATCCTGGAAAGCAAGTTCCAATATGGAAGGTCAAAGGAAGAGATTATGGAATTCCTCCACGAATACCTTTATGTGGATGAGTTTGCAGCAAATTCAATCTATGAATACTTCAATGAACAGTTCCTATATGCACAGATACCTCATAAGCAGAAACTTCTTGTTGAATACTATACTGGATTTGGAGGAAGAAAATTCGTTGTTTTCCATAGCTTATTTGGAAGAAAGACAAATGATGCAATAGCAAGAGCTGTAGCTTATGTGGCAAGTGACAGGAACAAGAGAAACATTACAATTTCTATCACAGACAATGGATTTTACTTAAGTTCAGACGGAAAAATGGGAGCATTGGAAGCGTTGAAAAGATTGACTCCAACAAACTTTGAAAATATACTCATCAGATCACTTGATAAGACAGAAACCTTGGCAAGCCGATTCAGACATTGCGCCGGAAGGTCACTCATGACTTTAAGAAGATATAAGGGTCATGAAAAGTCTGTAGGAAGACAGCAAGTCAGAGGAAAGATATTGTTGAAGTACATTCAGGAAATGGACAACAATTTCCCTATTCTCAAGGAATCCAGAAGGGAAGCCACTGAGGATTATATGGACATCAAAAATGCAAAAAGAGTCATTTCTTGGATACATAGTGGAGAAATGGAAATAAAAACCATAAATACAATCATTCCAAGCCCATTTGCATTCAATCTTGTATCTCAAGGATATCTTGAAGTTCTAAAGCAGAACGACAAATCAGAGTTTACCAAAAGAATGCACAGGGCGGTTATAGAAAAAATCAAAGAACAGATGGAAAATGATTATTATTGATTTAAAAGATTCAGAAAGAATTATTTAGACCAATACAGAATATTAAGTTATTAAACTGATTTAAATCCGTTTATAGTTTAATATAGTAAATTTAGAACAAAATAAAAATGTTTAAATACTATAAAAATATATTTTATTTAATTAAGATTGATGATTGGAGGGTGACAAATGTACTTGGAATTTTGGATAATACTTGCAATCATATTTTTAATTGGGGAATTGATGACTGGAGGATTCTACCTATTGTCAATAGGAATAGGTGCAATAGCTGCAGCTATATTAAATTATCTCCAATATAGCATTACAACCCAAATAATCGCATTCATTTTGATTACAGTGATTTTCATATTGATTTCAAGACCATTATATAGAAAATTAAATAGGAATACTGTTGATAAAAAATCAAATACAGAAAGGCTTATTGGCTTGAAGGCAAAAGCTACAGATGATATCGATTCACATAAGATCGGATCAATCAATGTGAATGGAGAAATCTGGAAAGCAATCTCCGATGAAATGATTGAAAAAGGAGAAGAAGTGGAAATCATTGATATAGATGGAGTCAAGTTAAAAGTTAAGAAATTAGATAATTAGATATAAAATAATTAAATTATTGTAATGTTAATATTGATTATTAGTTTATTAAAAATTTGAGAAAACAAATAAAATCTTTTAGAAGGTGAAAGAATGAGCATCATATTATTAATTTTAATCATAATAATCCTTGTCGTATTCGCATCAAAAACTTTACAAATTTTGAGACCTTATGAAAAGGGTGTTGTAGAAAGATTAGGAAAATATAACAGAACCGTTGAAAGCGGTTTAAACATAATCGTCCCATTTGTAGAAACAATTAGAAAAGTTGATTTGAGGGAACAGGTAGTGGACGTTCCTCCTCAAGAGGTAATTACAAAGGATAACGCAGTTGTAGTCGTTGATTGTGTTATCTTTTATGAAGTCATTGATGCATTCAATGCAGTCTATAACGTTGCAAACTTCTATCAAGCAATTACCAAACTCGCTCAAACAAACTTAAGGAACATCATCGGAGATTTGGAATTGGATCAAACCTTGACTTCAAGGGAAATGATCAATACAGAATTGCGTGAAGTTCTTGATGTTGCAACCGACAAATGGGGAACAAAAGTAGTTAGAGTGGAAATTCAAAGAATTGAACCTCCAAAAGACATTGTTGAAGCAATGAGTAAACAAATGAAGGCTGAAAGGTTCAAAAGAGCCACCATTTTGGAATCTGAAGGTTATAAGGAATCTGAAATCCAAAAAGCGGAAGGGGATAAGCAAGCAAAAATCCTTGCAGCTCAAGCAGAAGCAGAAGCTATCAAACAAGTTGCAGATGCTAACAAATACCGTGAAATAGCTGTTGCAGAAGGTAAGGCAAAAGCTACCGAAATAACCTATAATGCAATCCATACAGGAAATCCAACAAATGACTTGATTGCAATCAAATATTTGGAAGCACTGGAAAAAGTGGCTGATGGAAAGGCTACCAAAATCTTCTTGCCAACTGAAGTTTCAGGCATTTTAGGATCTGTTGGAGGAATAGCTGAATTGTTTAAAGAGGATTCAGACAAATCCAAAGATTCCAAAGTCATAGATGATATTGTGGAATAGATGGGAAAAGATTAGCTATTGAAACCAAATAGAGGTGATAACATGGCAAAGATGAGTTCAGTCCTATTGGGATTTATCCTAACATTAGTCGTTTATTTATTCTTTGGACACTATGAGTTCTGGGGTCTTTTGATTGTAGGGTTCATAGTGGGATATGTTGCTCATGAAGGAATACTTGGTGGAATGTGGAATGCTGCACTTGCAGGTGCATTTGGTACCATTGTAGCAGCATTCCTATTCATATTGCTCGTAACCGTTGGGGGAACAGCATTGATGGGTCCTCTTGGAGGACTTACCGGATTTACCATATCTGGAATTTCAAGCCTATTTGCAGTTATCTTCGAAATAATCAAATATATGATTGTTATGGGAATAACCGGTGCTGCAGGTGGAGCATTGAGTAAAGAGAAAAATTAAATTAAATTAAATGAAATTTTAATTTTTCTTTTTTATTCTTTTTTTCTTTTTTTACTTTCTAAATACATGATGAATTTTATTTATTCTATTTTTTTTAAAATAATTATCCTATTTTTTTAAAAATAATTTTTTATAATTTCTCTTTTTATGAAAAAATATTAAACTTTAAATTATATGAAAAATAAAAGTTTAATAAGATAATTTTAAAAAAACAATAATCTTTGAGGAATAAATAAATTTAGTTTTAGGTGATTTGATGGTAGATGCAGAAAAGGCAAAAAAACCTAAAGGAAACAGAAATAAAAATTCGAATTTACCGGATATAGATTTGAAATCATTGATATTTGGTGCAGCGGCATACGCATTTTTCCCACTTATATCATACCAATATGGTCAAGATATACTTATGGCATTTGCAGCTATTGGACCACTTTATATCGGATATAAAGCAAAAACCAATTTAAAAGCTGTTCTTTTAGGAATTGTCGGTGCAACACCATTGCTCTATTTTGCCTTTGGAGGATTTATAGGACCTTACACTCCAAGTGAAATAGGAGATCTCATTACTGCTTTGGTCATCCTTGGTCTTGGTGGAATTATGGCATTCTTCGGTGCTTACCTCTACAGAAGCAGAGCTAAAGATATTGCAGATTACGAAGAGGCTTCTAGCTACAAAGGAACCAAAAATGTTCCTATAAGAGTGAAAAAAATGGAAGACACAGGTAGCGTAACAACAAATATCCGTAACCTCTTCTTGCCACAAAGAAAAAAGAAAGATAATGATGAATAAAACAAAAAACAATTAGAATTGAATCAATTCTAATTATTTCTCTTTTTTTATAAATTTTTAAAAACGATATTAAAATCCATATGAATAATCTATTTTTTAAAAATTAGTTTTATGACTATCGAACTAATTATTGGGATATAAAAAAAAGAAAAAATAATGAAAAGAAAATTAGGTTTATGTAATAATCTTTTCAAATCCACCGTTTTCGAGTGCCATTTTAATTTCACGTGCAACTCTTCTTCCCATACTCATACCTTCACCATATTTGAGGTAACTGTAGGAAGAACCTTCCATGAAGGTGTTTGTACCACCATCAGTTCTTGCACTTGTTTCAAATACAACAACTTCAAGGTTATCGTTTACAAGAGTTTGGATACAGAATGGACCGTTTAAACCAGGTTTTACTAATTCTGCAGCACTTTTAACTAATTTGTCACCGATTTCAAATGCTTGTGGAAGCAAGGATTCCCTCATTACAACAGGGTGGTTACCGGTAACAACATAGGATGGGCTGATGTCAATGGATAATTGGTCTTTAGCAGGCATTCTTACAAATCCGTCGATACTGGATTCGTATCTGCTGTCCATACCCATGAGTTCAACTTCATCATTCAATGCTGAGTAGAAGTAGTGGATACAGTAGTTACAACCGGATACATACTCTTCGATGTGAGCTTGTTCTACATCTGCATCTTCAATCCATCCACGTTCTTTCATTGCATCGATTTTTTCATTGAATTCTTCAGTAGATGAAGCTACAAAGTATCCTCTTCCACCTCTTGCTCCAGGGAATTTAACCATTACAGCACGGTCAATTTGTGAAGGGTCATCGTATTTCATTGGGATTCTGATTTTACCGTTTACGAGCAATTGTCTTTCCAAGTCTCTTTCAGCTTCCCATCTTAAGATGTCTCTGTTACCAAACATAGGTACATTGAACTTGTCTTCTACATTGTCTAAACCTGCATATGCAACAAAGGATCCATGTGGGATAACGATTGCATTCATGTCTCTTAATTTTTGTTGAACATCTTCGTTTACAATGTCTTCAAATTTATCGACAATGATATATTCATCTGCAACATCAAAACGTTGATAAGGTACCTCCCTACCCTTTGCACAGACAATAGCAGTTCTGAATCCTTCTTGTTTAGCACCATTAAGAATATGTAAAGAAGTGTGACTACCTAAAGTAGCGATGGTAATGTTGTCTTTATCATACCCTTCTAAAATCTCCAATATTTTTTCTTTACTAACTTTTCCCATTTTTAATCTCCTGAATAAATATTTTTCAGAAATGAATCATAAATATAATGAAATATTTATAGATAATTATATTATATTTTTATAAACTTATAAAGTTTTATTATTAAATTTTATTGCTATCCTATGAAACAAAAATTATTTTAAAAAAAATTAAATTACCCCAATACAAAATTGAATTTTCAGAAAAACTATATAATTTATATCAAACAAATTAATTATTGTTAAACGAAATATAATAATT